>CAMWLD010000017.1 GCA_947175005.1 uncultured Ruminococcus sp.
GCCCTATGTTGGACATTACAGTGGTGACTACCGTGTTATTTTCAAGAGTGCCCTTTTCTTTCATGTAACGCCCGTAAATGTAAAGTATCTTGTCGCCGTCAACAAGCTCGCCGTTTTCGTCCACTGCAAGACACCTGTCCGCGTCGCCGTCAAAGGCAAAGGCAGCGTCAAGATGTTCCTCACGGACAAGCTTTTGAAGCCCCTCTATATGGGTAGACCCGCAGTTATCGTTAATGTTAAGTCCGTCCGGGTGATTGTTTATAACTGTGGTCTTTGCCCCCAGTGCGTCAAACACGCTTTTGGCAATGGAAAATGCCGCACCGTTGGCGCAGTCAAGCCCTATCCTCTTGCCCTTAAAGGAATGAATGGCAAGAGAAATAAGATAGCCGATATAGCGGTTGCGCCCTGCGGAATAGTCGGAGGCGCAGCCTATTTTATCCCGCTTTGCAAGAGGCGGCTCGGGGGATTCCCCGTCAAGGTATTTTTCAATTTCCAGTATCACAGATTCCTCCAGCTTTTCACCCTTGCTGTTGAAAATTTTAATGCCGTTGTCATAATAGGGATTGTGGCTTGCGGAGATCATTATACCGCAGTCAAAATCGTCCGTGCGGACAACATAGGAAACGCAGGGCGTGGTGGTAACGTGCATAAGGCTCACGTCCGCTCCCGAGGCGGTAAGCCCTGCCACAAGGGCATATTCAAACATATAGGAGCTTCTGCGGGTGTCCTTGCCTATGACCACCGAGCAGCGCTCGCCGCCGTAGTATGCCCCCAGAAAGCGCCCTGTTTTAAAGGCGTGCTCCACGGTAAGGTTTACGTTAGCCTCGCCTCTGAAGCCGTCTGTGCCGAAATATTTTGCCATTATATATTCACTCTTTTCCGAAATTTGTAAGTTGGTATGTGTCATGGATATTTCCCATTCTGCAAAAATATCCATGATCTGCCATTCCTTAAATAATTATACCACGGTGGGAGTTTTTATGTGTTAATTTTATATGAACATATAGGGAAAGCGCAAATTTTCGCATTTGCCGTGTTTTATTATAATTCGATTAGAATTATTAAAAGCAAATTAGAATCGGATTAGAATTCGGTAAATATCCTTGACAACTCAAAATAAATAATATATAATTGTTACATAATCAAAAATTTAAGGAGAGCATTATGAAAACGTCCAAAAAAATATTATCCCTGATTCTGTCGCTTATATTTATTTTCGGAACAGCGCCCAAAATATCCGCGGCCTCGGATATTGACTATCATACTTTGAATTACGATGAAATAAGTGCAGAGATAGAAAAGGACATTGAAAATTATCATATCCCGGGAATGGCAGTGATCGTGGTCGACCCCGAAAATGTGCTGTTTTCAAAGGCCTACGGAAACTGCCCCGATACAGACACGCCGTTTATAATCGGGTCAATGAGCAAATCCTTTACCGCCCTTTCAATAATGCAGCTTTCCGAAGAGGGGAAAATTAATTTAAACGACCCCATTTCCGAATATATTGACTGCACGGGACTGCTGAAAAATCCCTCGGAGGGAGACGAGATAACGGTATATGAGCTTCTTCACCACACAAGCGGGCTTGACACAAATCATTATTACGGAACAGCGCAGATCACCGACAGCCGCGGCAGCTTTGTTTACTCAAATATAGGCTACGGGCTGCTGGGAAAAATAGTTGAAGCTGTCAGCGGGAAAACCTATGAGGAATATGTCACCGAAAATATTTTCGCTCCCCTTGAAATGAACCGCACCGCAGCCTCCCTTGACAAGGCAAAGGAAAACGGGCTTATCCCCGGTTACAGAAATTATTTCGGCATATTCACCGAGGGCGAGGCGGATTATCCCGACGGCACATCTCCCTCGGAAACCTCCGCTCCCGACTCCACCGTCCCCGCAGGGTACATCGCCGCAAGCGCCAATGATATGGGGAAATATCTGCAAATGTATCTTAATGGCGGCAATGGGAAAAATTCCCGGATAATTTCCCCCGAAAGCATTGACGCCATGTTTTACGATTGGGTACCCCAGGACGATACAGGCATAAATTTCTACGGCTCGGGCTGGTGCTATACCGAATATTACGGTTACCCTCTTCTGAACCACTCGGGGCTTGTGGAAAACTACACCTCAAATATGTTCATTATCCCCGAAAAGCAGATAGGGATAGCTGTGCTTGTTAATATGAACGACTATTTTGTTGACAATAACCTACTGGGAAATATTATACTGCCTCTGCTGGGTGAGGAAAAAGCCGCCCTGCCGAAGCACGCATACACGCTGTTTCATCTGCTATTAGACCTTGTATATCTGCTTGTTATTTTTTCGGCAATATATCCGATCCTTTCAATTAAGAAATGGAAAAATAAAGTTGGTTCAAATGGTATGCGGGTGCTTGATATACTGCGCCATGGGATTTTACCCGTTTTTCTTTTGGCACTGCCTTACATACTCGGATCGCCGCTTTGGCTGGTTTGGTTCTTTGTTAAAGACCTTTTCATTGTGCTTATAGGAAGCTCCGCTTTGCTGATATTGACAGGTATTTACAAAATCATTTACCGTGTAAAAAACTGAAAAAGTCTCCGCAGTATGAACCTTAATAAGTTACTGTGCCGTTTGGCACATGTTGCCGCAGAGCTTTATGTTCCTTCAAAATCACCCGCGAATGGGCCGAATCGACACACTGAAGCCTCCTCTTTCAGCATTAATGCTTCAAAGGGGAGGCAAATATTATGTGTTCACTTCTTTTCGACAGGTACCCATATTTCAATAACAGACCCGGCTTCGTCTTCATTGAAACGTTCGTCATAAAATTCGACACAATAGCTTTTTCCGTTCAGAAGCCTTTGGGAATACCCTTTTTCGTTGCTTTCAAGCCACTCGTCCATTGCATTATTTTCGCTGTCATAGCCCTGACTTACATACACATCAAAGGAAGCATATTCTGAGGCAGGAAGTTCAAAAAAAGTATAGGCAGGGTCTGCGTCGTCCCTGCTCTTTACGGCAACTCCGACATAGACAGTGCAGACATCCTTGTCATATAATCTTATCTCATAGCTGTCGCCGGACAAGCTGGCTGGCGGCTTTTCATCATACAGCTTCATAAATCTCTGCCAAACCTCTCCGGTTTTACTGCCGTCGCCGGACATACCGGCAATTATCAGCTTTCCCCTGCTTATTATATTAGGATTCAAAAAAACACCTCCATGCAGTCTGTTTGTAAATTTCATTATCAGTTCATCAGCGGATTCAATAACAGGCTTATAATTCCCTTTTCGGTATTCACCCGGGGAAAATCCTGTCGATTTTTTGAATGTTCTCGAAAAAGCCTGAACTGACCTAAAGCCACAGGAAGATGATATTTCCGTGATCGGTCTGTCTGTTTCACAAAGCTGCTTGCAGGCGAAAAGTATTCGCCTGTCCCGGACATACGCCGCTAACGATTTTCCCACAACAGCTGAAAACAGCCTATGAAAATAAAAGGACGAGAAAAAGAAGCGTTCCGACAGAGTTTCAAGTCTTATCTGTTCATCTAAATGTGCGTCGATGTACCTCAGCGCATTACTGACCTGTGTAAAGCTATTCAATATGAAAACCCCTTTCAGAATTGGTATAGCTATATTATAGCATATTTCATTTAACAATACTTGCTATGTTTTGATTTTCCGAAATTACAGGTCAATTCCGTTTCCATGTACTATCATTTATCATTTGAAAAAATGCAGATACAAATATCTAATACTGTTAATCCACAATCAGAAACTTAGTCTCCCTTGACAAGGCAAAGTAAAATGGACTTATCCCCTGCCGAAGCATACCTATACAATTTTTCATCTGCTGATAGATCTTGCATATCTGCTGGTTTTTATATCGGCTGTGTACCCGATAATCGCTTTAAAAAAGTGGAAAGCCAAAGCGGTTACCCAAAAAAGTATTGCATTGGACATTCTGCGCCACGGGGTGTTTCCCCTGCTGCTTTTAGCCCTGCCATACATACTCGGTTCACCGCTTTGGCTGGTGTGGTATTTTGTAAAGGATCTTTTTCTTGTGCTGGTAATAAGCGCGGCTTTACTGATATTAACGGGTTGTTACAAATTAATATACCGCCTTAAAAGCACAGGCAAAAACACCGTTCTCTGACTAACTGAAATACCTTATATCCTTAGTAAGCATAAGCAGCATATCCAGCCGCGCCTCATTCTGATATTCGGGCTTTACCATGTAATAAACATAATTTTCCAGCACATTAACATCGGGCACGCTTCTGCCCTCTATCTTGAAATTGCAATAGCCCATGGGCACATATTTTTCATATAACATTTCGGGGCTTATATGCAAAGGCGAATCCGTGGTCTGATAAAGTGTTTTCCTCATGCATTCGCAGCTGAAAGGCTCGGGCTGATAAGGGATCTTCGGATTTTTCCGATGAATTTCCGAACAGGCTATCTGACTGCGGCCTATGGAGCGGTAATGTTCTCCCCTTCTTTTGCAGCTCGGGTGACAGCAGGGATTTATCAGCAGCTCCGCCTTTTCCTTGCGGGGCAGCGCCTCCAAGAGTCCCCAATCATTGTTGAAATTATAGTCAAGCACCACAAGAGAATAGTCCTTTTCCATTTCCTTTTTAAGCTCATCAAAATCCTCTATCTGCTTGCAGGTGGAGCTGGTCAGGAGCATATCGGGAAATTTCGACCTTATATGATCCTCCAGCATGGGCGAAAAAACTATCGCCTCGTTAAGTCCGTTATCCGCCATTTCAAGAATTTTGTTGCAGTAAGGGTCGGAAATGTGGCGGACTTCAAGCATGGGATTTGTCAGAGTGAACCTCAGGGCGATCCCCCGTTTGTTCAGCTGATTGATTATCTCACGTATTACCCTTTCATCACACTGCCCCTGCAAAAATCTGCCGCCGTTCCATACCATATCGGGAAACGTTCCGTATACCGAGCCTATTTTTACATTGTCGTAAAAAGCCTCGGGGCGCATTCTCATATATTCCGCCAGCGTTAAGTTCAAGCGGAAATGGTGCATAAAATCGGGAATGTGAAATTTTATATCCATTGCAGTTACTTCCTCTTTTTTTATTTTTTGCGGCAAACGGCATTTTATTATTTTCATTCAAAAATATCAATATCCCCATGACTGCGCATGGAATAGCAGCCGTCCTCGCCGATAATTATGTGATCCATTAAATAAACTCCCACATGGCTCATGGCGCGGTTCAGCTCTCTTGTAATGCTTATATCCTCATCCGAGGGCTTTGAACCGCTGTAAGGATGATTATGCGCCAGCGCCGCCATAGGGCATTCCTCCGAAATTATCCCCGCCATTATCTCCCTCTTTGCAGCCCCCGTAAATGCAGAGCTGCCGCTGCTTACACAGGTAAGACTAATAAGCTTCAATCGCTTGTCAAAGCACGCCAGCATGAATTTCTCCTCCCCCGCTCCCACAAAGCAGGGATAGAATATTTTCATCAGCGAATTAACTCCCGGGCACTGCCTTTTATCCGCTTTTTCCGAGCTGTAAACGCCTATTGCCTCGGGGATAAGCTTTATAAGCACCGTTGTCTGCTCGTCCAGTCCGCCTATTTTCCGCAGCTCTCTCGGATCTGCCTTTAATACCCTCCCAAGGCTGCCGAATTTATCCATAAGTCCCTGTGCCGCTCTTTGGCAATCGCCCGTATAGGAAAATTCCAGTATGAACTCCAATACCTCTTCCGCCGAAAAGCCCTCCAGTCCCCGCTCATCAAATCTTTCCGCAAGTCCGCTCAGGCTCTTTTTATCCCCCTTGCTCTTTTTCATAGCTTTTTACAGGCATTTCTGCCACGCCCTCCTTTATTTTCTGTCGGTATCTTTCTCTGCGCTGACATTAATGTCAGCACCGTCAATTTCCCCCAGGCTATCTCTTACCGAAACCGCCGTTGTCATAAGCATATAAGGCCGCAGCACCAGTATGGGAAATATGAATATGATAAGCGGCGCATGGCGGATATTTCCCGCATACATTTTCAGTATGTATACATATCTCTGCTTTGAGGTGCGCTTGCACAAGGTTATTATCTCCCCTGCCGCAGCATAAGGGTTTGCCGCCATCATATACCCCGCAGGGATATATTTTATCGTGCATATCATGTAAAACACCCATGCACCCACTGCCATAATAATGCAGCCCGCAAGCAGGCCTATCCGCACATCCTCGCCCTTTGCGCTGTACTGCCAGATTATATCCGCAAGAAAAAGCTCCGCACATACCAGCGCTCCGAAAAGTATCGCCCAACCCAGCTTCCGCACATCAGTAGCCAGCTTTATCCTGAAGCATTTTGATCTTGTTTCCTGTGAACCGTAGCAAGCGAAAACCGAGGACACGGGCATAACGTCCTTTCCCGTCGAATTCTGCCAGAAAAACCACCTTATGCCAAAATACAGCGGAATAGTCGCAATATACTGCACTGCCAATATCACTATCACCGAAATAACAAAGGGCAGGGAAAATTTTTCGGGAATAAGTATAACATTATTCGCCGTATGCACCCCCATAACCCTTGCCGTCAGCAGCAGGACAGTGTAAGTAAGGCAGTATATCCCCAATTCCAAAAGACTTATCATCACGCTTTCCGCCCAGCAGCTTTTAAGGCGCTCCACCGCCTCGCCCTTAATCTCCCGAATAGTCTTCATCATACTCAAAAAGCGCCTCTCCCGCGTCGTTGTAGCCAACAGCGCTATAATCGGGGACTTTCCCCAGTATCTCAAAGGCATACCCCTGCTGCCACATCTGCGCCGTCACCAGTACCTCATATCCGTGACCCACAGGGCAGGCAAATTCCATAGGCTTGTACTTCGGCAGCCCGAAGCAGCTCATCATGTTCATGAGTATACCCGAATGGGTCATTATTCCCGCCGAGGTTATATCCTCGTGCATCATATCAAGGATTATGCCGTTTAGCGCTGTGTAGCACCTTACCATCATATTCCGCAGGCTCTCTCCGTTGGGCGGCGGATTGTCAAGCCCGCCCTTGAGCCATTTTTTATAGCTGTCAAGATTTATAAGCTCTTCCGCACGCAGTCCCTCGAAAACGCCGAAATCCACCTCCCGCAGGTCGTCCACCTCGGTGATCTCCCTGTCGGGAAAAAGTATCTCCGCCGACTGCACAGCCCTTTCCAATGGGCTTGAATATACCTTTTCCACCTTTGGATATTCGTGGGATTCGTAAATCTCTTTAAGCTGCCTCTTACCCTCCTCGCTCAAAGGGTAATCGGTCTTGCCTATATAAATGCCCTCCTCGTTGGCCTTGGTGCGCCCGTGACGAAGTATGCAAAGTCTGTAGCCTTTCATATATTATTAATTTCCTTTCCGAGCAAACTCATCAGTGTTTCCTAATGACCATATTACATCTGCCCCATGATTCATCTTTAAACCTAAAAGCATTTTCGGTAAATGCTCTCTCTGTAAATCCTGCTTTTTGATAACATTTTTTTGCACCCGTATTTTCGGAAAATACATTCAGCTGCACCGAACCTGCCTTAGCGATCTCGAAAGCATATTTCACTGCAAGACCGATCATTTCGCTACCATATCCTTTATTTCGCAAAGAATCATTTATTATCACAAATTTTATCATTCCTTCATTTGTGTTCAGATCAACGGAAAAGCAAAAGAACCCCACTGCCTCGCCCTCGTCCGTTGTTGCAGTAAAAGGACTGTCATTGTACCTTTCTCCCGCTTGAAACAGTAAATTATCAAAGGCGTGTTTTTCAAGCGGATATGAGAACAGGTTTGCACACCATAAAGCGTGAGAACGTTCATCCGTTATCCACTTGGAAACCGAAACAAAGTCTTTATCTAAATATGGTCTTATTCTCATAGTTTTCCTCTTTCTACTGTCAAGCAAGCCTTTCAAAATTTATTCATCCGTTTTCTTGCCGCAGCAGTAAGCCTTTTATCAATTAATTTCTTTCCCTTTTAAAATTTCCCCCGCATTCCTCATAAAATACCCGAACACCTCGGGGGAAAATTTTTTCTCGATATATTTCCTTGCAGCTGCCATGTTTGGCGGTCTACCGGTCATATTGTGACAGTCCGTCCCCAAAAAATGCGCTCGTTTGTTTTTGATAAGCTCCTTGATAAACCTGCCCGTTTTTGAAAAGCTTCTGAACGAGCCGCAGTTGAGCTGAATGAGCATATCCCTGTCCATTATCTCGTAAAGGCTTTGTTCGTCCGTGAAGCTCAGATACCTTTCCGCATGAGCCAGTATCAGCTTTATTTCCCGGGAAATATCATTGGCAAAGCTGTTAAAGCCTCTGATAAAATCCCCCGTCAGTCTTGTATACGGCAGCTCGATAAGCAAATATCTCGTCCCCTCAATGCACAAGGGTTTCAAGTCATGCTCCCCCAAAGAGGGCGTGTAAAGCACCTCTGCTCCCATATAAAGCTTCGGACTGTCCTTCCCCATTGCCTCTTGGAGTGCCTCGACAGCCTCCTGCCTTTTTTCAAGGAACTCTCCGGGTGACTGCTCGGAAAGGTAAAAATGCGGCGTGCAGACGATTTCCCCCACACCGCTCTCCGCCTGCATTTTCAGCATTTCAAGAGATGTCTCTACATCGGGCGAGCCGTCATCTATCCCCGGTAAAATATGGCAGTGCATATCATAAAGCAAACCAAGCAAACATTCTCACCTCTTTGCAGCCCCAAAATTTTCACGTCCTGTAAGACGAACTATTATCCGTTATTGCTGTTTGAATGGTACTCATATTTGTACTTGTAATTGTAATTATACTTATACCCGTAATTCTTAAAGCCGCGCCTGCTCTGCGACCCGCAGTTGGTTTTCAGAAAGCCCAGCACCTTTCCCTCGGTCATTTTTATCCGCTCCAGAGCGTCGTTTATAGCCCCGTGGTTGGTGTGATTTTCCTTTATTACGAAGATCATTCCCGCCGTGTTCTTGTTCATGAGAAAAGCGTCGCTGACTACCGTTACGGGAGGCGTGTCAATGAAAACATATTCGTAATGCTTTCCCACAAGCTCCAGCAAAAGCTGCATTTTTTTCGAGCTTAAAAGCTCCGCAGGGTTGGGAGGTATGGGACCCGAGGTCAGCACATCAAGACTGGGACGAACCTTCGGCTTTATGACCTTAGCCACATCATCGGTTATCCCTCCGAGGACAGTGGAAAGTCCCGTTTTATTTTCCAGGTCAAGCAGCGCATGAAGCACAGGCTTTCTCATATCAGCGTCTATTATCAGCACCGAAGCGCCCATTTGCGCCATGGTAATGGCAAGATTAAGGCAGTTTGTGCTCTTACCCTCCGCAGGGGAACAGCTGGTGACCACCGCTATCTTATTCTTGCAGGGGGCAAGGGAAAATATAAGATTTGTTCTTGCAGTCTTGTAAGCCTCGGTGATAACAAAACGTGTGTTTTCCGACAGCACAAACTCTTTCGAGCGGCTCAGAGGCAGTCTCTCCTGTTTCTTAGCCAATCTCATTCATCCTTTCAAAATTTATATAAATACCGACCGTGCAGACACGTCAGCTTTCCTCGTCCTCTTCTTCCTCCTCCGGTTCTTCCTCATAGGAATCGCCGTAGCCGTAATCATAGTCATAATTGCTCTTGTACTTGCTGTTGTCTGCCGTTTCAAAGTCCATTATCTCCGCAAATACGGGAATATCATAGATCGCCGCAAGGTCGTCATCCTCGCGGACTTTGGTATCAAGCATTTCTATCAGCAAAAAGAATAAATAGCTGCCGAAAAGCCCTATGGCAAGTCCTCCCGCCGTAAACAGCTTAACGCTTGGGAAGGTGTGCTCCAGCGGATATGTGGGTGATGATACAACCTCGATAGACCCGTTGCGGATAACACGCCTGTACTCCTCCTGGGATAATTCCACAAGCTTGTCCGCCACCGCCACCGACAGCGTGCGGCTGGTTGTGGCGACCGAGATACGCAGCACCTCCGTGTTGTTCACCGACTCGACCTTTATCATGTCTTTCATTTCCGAGTTGCTCCAGTCCGCTCCCATTTCCTCCCGCAGACGGTCAAAAATGTAGTCGCTGGTAAAAAGTATCTGACAGGTGTTTACCAGCTTCTGCGCAGCGGAAATATCGTTGATATTGATAGCCTCCTGGTTCTTGTTGCTGGAGTTCTCCACATACAAAAGCGCCTCGGAGGTGTACTGCTTTTGCAGCACAAAGGCCGACATAACAAAGCCTATCAGCCCCCCTGCTATCATCACCGCGATTATCGGTATGAGCCTCACCCGCAGCACCTTAAAAAGTATTTGCAGATCTAAAGTCTGTTCCTGTTCGTTCATTTATTATCTCCCTTACAGCCTTGCGGCTGTTTTATTGGTAATTTTTATGCATTTTCTGTCTGACGGGAAATGCTTTTGCAAAGATAATGCTCATTCCGGCTTAGGTCTGCCCAAATATCCCTGCCATTTATTGTTCCCCATCAATCTGTCTGTAATATGCCGCAGTTCCCAACAAGCGCATATTTCCAGGTCCTTGCATTCATCATAGGTTGACGGTCTTATTTCACCGTTCACATAAAGCTTGCATTTTCCAGTGATCGGATCAACAATACACTGCGGCGGAGGCTCAACTTCTTTCGGGTCTTTAATTGCCTTTTTTCCGACGAGCTTCATGGCGCTTATCACTTCTCTGTGCACGCTTAATATAAATAAGTAATCATCATCAATCGGCAGATCTTTTTCATTATCGCCAAAGTGTTTATAAAATCCCACGTAGGATTGTTTAAAGATCAGCCCGAAAGCATATTTTCCGTTTGGCAGCGCAAGAGCGCCGATATTTCCTACAATTCGTTTCACCTTTTTCCAAATTCCACCTTTTTATATTTATCACTTCGGGCAGAAATTTACAACCATATTACCCTGCCGCAAAATGTCCCCCGCCGAAATCCGATCTGCCGTTGGCATATATGCCGGACAAATATGCCGTCACCCGTTCCTTGACCGCCACAGCCGCATAACTACCCATACTATCATTATGCCCAGCAGCGCCCCTGCCGAATCAATCCCCACATCCGACAGCCGCATGGTCCGCCCGGGGACTATGTATTGATGAAGCTCGTCCAGCGCAGCATACAATGCGCATATCCCCAGCGCCCACCTCCGCTTGCGGCAGATATGCTTACTGCAAAGCGTGACCCCGTAGGTCATCGCCCCCAGCAGCATATACACGCAGAAATGCGCCAGCTTCCTCACAAAAAAGTCCAGCTCCGTCACCACAAAATCCTGCTGCTCCCCCGTCATTCTTTCAAACCGAAAAAATATGACCCTGCACAAAGCCCTTGTAACACGCCCGCTCTGACCGAGGCTGAAGCCCACGTCCCTTGAAGAAAACGCAAATATCAGCACCATAACCGCCGCTGCCCCCACCCCGGGCAGAATTATCTTGTTTTTCATTTATTACACCATATGTCATTTTTGTTAATTTACCGTAAATATTTCGCAAATCAAGCTGCCTGCAACAATGCAACAAAATCTGCATATATCATTATACAACTTTTACACAAATTTGTCAATAGAATATTTTTTAACTTTTTGCACATTGTCTGCACTGCTTTTGAAACATTTACTTTGTCACGCCTAAAGTTTTATCCTCCGCAGCTATTGACGTTTTATTTGTAATGTGCTAAAATATAAAATAAATTCAAGCCATGATCTCGGGAGGTTTTAAATGAAATACGATTGCCTGATAATTGATGATGAAAGACTTCTTGCGGACAGCACGTCCGAATATTTCAACCTGTTCGGAGTCAGCGCCGCTGCTGTATACAGCGCTGCCGAATGCCGTGATTTTCTTGAAAATAATCAAGCAGAGCTTCTGCTGCTCGATATAAACCTTAACAGCGACAGCGGTTTTGAACTGTGCAGGGAGCTGCGCATGAAAACGCAGATACCCATTCTTTTTATTTCCGCACGGTCAAGCGACGACGATAAAATAATTGCGCTTAATATCGGCGGTGATGATTATATTCAGAAGCCCTATTCCCTCGGTGTTCTGCTTGCAAAGGTAAAGGCTGTGCTCAAGCGCTGCCGTCAAAACACGGAAACGGCGTACGCAGATAATTGGCTGACTGTTGACTTTGACTCAAAGGAGGTTATCGCAAACGGCGTTACCGCAAAGCTTACGTCTTTGGAATTCAGACTTCTGACCTATCTCATAAAAAATAAAAACAGGGTGATCTCCAAGCAGGAAATCTTTGAAAATGTCTGGAAGGATAAATTTACCGGCGACGGCACTTTAAACGTACACATAAGAAAGATACGTGAAGCGATAGAACCCGAACCGGGCAGCCCCAAATATATTATTACCGTCTGGGGCGACGGCTACAAATTCCAAGGAGCAAGGCCATGAGATACAAAGCTTTTCTTGCCTGCCTGACAATACTTTTCATTGCCGATATCTGTGTTTTGACCCGGTTTATTAACACGGAGCAAAATGAAAGGCAGGACCCCGTTGAGGTAAATGCGGCTGTGCAGTCGGTGCAGAACGATTGGGACAGTTTGAATAGTCACAAAAATATCACGGCGCTTGATTATTCCGTCCTTAACAACAGCGGGAATGTGCTGCTTAAAACAAGAGCTGATGTTAGCGAAAGTATCAACGAGGCAGTGATCCACAGGGACACTATCTTTGATATTGAAAAAAACGGCGAGACCGTCGGTAAAATAATCATTTACAACGACAGTGCAAAGCTCCTTGCGGACAGCAAAAAGAGAGCCGCCTCGGTCATTGCATTTGCGGCGTTTTTTCAGTGCATTCTGTGCGCCGCATATCTTATATATCTGAATTATGCGGTCATAAGGCCTTTCCGTAAGTTGGAGGATTTTGCCGAGAGAGTTGCAGGCGGAAATCTGGATATCCCTCTTAAAATGGACAGGCAGAATATTTTCGGCGCATTCACCGAGAGCTTTGACATAATGCGCTCGGAGCTGAAAAACGCCCGCATTGCCGAGGCGAAAGCAAACGCCTCAAAAAAGGAGCTTATCGCAAAGCTTTCCCACGACATAAGAACGCCCGTTGCAAGCATAAAGGCAGCCTCTGAAGTGGGTGCGGCAATTGCCGAAAATGAAAAAAGCAGA
The DNA here is from genome assembly GCA_947175005.1 of uncultured Ruminococcus sp. Taxonomy (GTDB): domain Bacteria; phylum Bacillota; class Clostridia; order Oscillospirales; family Ruminococcaceae; genus Huintestinicola. The sequence continues at coordinate 13,103 of CAMWLD010000017.1, forward strand.
CAGAATTATTACAACATTATTCATAAGGCAGATCAGATAAACGCCCTTGTTACAAATCTTTTTTCGGCAACGCTGGAGGAATTGCAGCAGCTCACTGTTGAACCTGCCGATATGAACAGCAGCGAAATTTTCCATATGCTGGAAAGCGCCGATTATTTTCATTATGCCGATATTCCCGACGTTCCCGAATATATGATATATGCCGATAAGCTTCGATTGCAGCAGGTTTTCGATAACATTTTTGCAAATTCCTATAAATATGCAAATACTAAAATTGAGGTGGAAATTTTTTGTGAAAATGACCGTCTTGCAATAAAAATTGAAGATACCGGCGGCGGAGTTCCCGAAAAGGAAATACCGCTGCTGAAAGAAAAATTCAAGCGGGGAAGCAATGCGGAAAATATTGACGGTGCGGGACTTGGGCTTTACATCTCCGACTGCTTTATGAAAGAAATGGGCGGAGAGCTTATGCTCGCAAACGGTGAAAAGGGACTTGCGGTAACTGTCTTTGTCGCACTCAGCGGAACGATTTAAGGAATATTTAAGAAATGCTTAAAGACAGTTAAGGTTTAAAGGGGTATAATGGAACGTGAAAGGACGGTTTTGTTATGAAAGAAATTTTAATTAAAACCGAACGTTTAAGCAAAAGCTTCTCCGGCGGAGGGGTCATGCAGCACGTTCTGAAAAACATTGACTTAGAGCTTTACAAGGGCGATTTTACGGTAATTATGGGCGCTTCGGGTGCGGGAAAATCCACGCTCCTGTACGCTCTTTCGGGAATGGATACGCCGAGTCTCGGCAAAATAACCTTCGGCGATAAGGTCATTTCCGATCTTAGTTCCGACGGGCTTGCGCTGTTCAGAAAGGAGCATTGCGGATTTGTATTTCAGCAGATCTATCTCATTGAAACAATGAGCATTCTTGACAATGTTCTTGCGGCGGGGCTGCTTGTAAACAAGGACAAAAAGGCTCTTGCCGCCCGTGCAAGAGAGCTTTTTGCGGCGGTGGATATCTCCGAGGAAACTATCAACAAATTTCCTACGCAAATATCGGGAGGTCAGGCGCAGAGAGCGGGTATTGTCCGTGCGCTGATAAATTCCCCCGAAATATTGTTTGCGGATGAGCCTACAGGTGCGCTCAATTCCAAATCGGGACTGGACGTTCTTGACACTCTCACAAGCTTTAACGAACAGGGTCAGAGCGTGGTAATGGTAACTCACGATATGCGCTCTGCACGGAGAGGAAACCGCATTCTCTACATAAAGGACGGCATTGTTATGGGCGAATGCGACCTTGGAAAATATCAGCCAAATGACAAGGAGAGGCACAAAAAGCTCTCCGATTTCCTTACCGAAATGGGGTGGTGAATATGTCACAATGTTTATATAGCGGAAATTTTAACAGGAACATACTCCTTGCCCGCTCAAATATCCGCAAGGCAAAGGGGCAGACTGCCGCAATTATTGCGCTGGTGCTGCTGTCGTCGGTGATGATGAATCTATGGCTTATGCTGAGTACCGATTACAAGAAAAATTTCGACCGCTATCATGACAAATTAAACGACGGTCACGTTAATGTTGCGGCGTATACCGCCGATGATGATTTTCGTGAATATGCCACCGATCTACTGGAAAATTCTGCCGATGTTACGGAATTTTCAATAGACGACGCATTCTGCGCTCCTGTTTCCTTTGAATATAACGGCGGTAAAACGTCTGTGATCGGAGTGCTGCTTGAAAAAGACGCCGCACTTTCACGCAGTGTGGGGAAATATGAAATTACAGAGGACAGCGCTTTCACAAGCGGTATTTATCTTCCTATGCTCTACGGTACAGGCGGTAACTATTCCGCAGGCGATACGGTGGAGCTTGAGCTTTTCGGCGAAAAATATGAATACACCGTATGCGGTTTTTTCAACAGTACTATGTCGGGTTCGGCGAACTGCTTACTGATGTCATTTTTACTGACGGAGGATAAATTTAAGGAATTTTCCGAAGAGGCTGCCTTAGTGCGCTCCACCTATATTTCCGTGCGCATTGTGGATAAATCGAAAAGCGAGGAACTCGGAACATGGCTCAAGGAAAAGCTCGGCGAGGAATTTCCGAGCGCCCGGATCACAGAAAACGACTACGAATTTATCACCACATCAAGGTATATTTCACAGATGATCTGCGCAGGAATAATGAGCGCAATGGCGTTTCTGGTGCTTCTTATCGGGATAGTGGTCATCTCCTCAAATGTTGCGAATTATATCCGTGAAAATATGCGGAATCTTGGGGCGCTCAAAGGAATTGGCTATACGAGTGGGCAGCTCATTTCCGCTCTGATATTGCAGTTTTCCGGTATTTCCGCAGTTGCCGCCATGATCGGCGCAGCTTTTTCCTACTGCATTTTTCCCGGAGTAAATGAAATGATGATCGCACAGACAGGCATTCCTTACGAGGTAAAATTCCTGCCGCTGCCGTTTATTATTACGGTTTTGTTTATCCTGTGCGTCACTGCCGCAG
>CAMWLD010000018.1 GCA_947175005.1 uncultured Ruminococcus sp.
TAGATTCTGTCGGATTGGCAAGTTCTCTCAGCCTTTGAAAATTCTCCAGCGCAATTCCGCCCGCAGGCTCACCGTGAGTGAGGCACACTGTAACACATGCCCCCATTTGGGCAAGATAGCGTGCCGCAACAAAGCCGTCGCCGCCATTGTTTCCTTTGCCGCAAAGCAGCAATATTTGCTTACCGCAAATATTCTCCATAAGAGCAGCCGTATGCTCCGCAAGGAATTTCCCTGCATTTTCCATAAGCTGCAAATAGGAAACGCCCCTTGTATCGGCGTTTGCTTCGGCTTGCTTCATTTGTTCGGGTGTGCATATATACATAATATCGGCTCCATTCAATAATAAGATTTGTCGCTCTGTGCTAAACACTGATACTTTTAAATCATGCTTTTATATTTGCCATAGGTGTTTCTCGTCTGCAAAGGTAAAGACCCGATCGCCGTCGAACCCCTTTTTTATCCCGCCGACATATCAAACCGGCAAATTATTCATCAATATTAAATTTACGGTACTCGCAGCGGTCGATCCGGTGCTCTATACTCATTTCGCCAAAGCCCATGAGGGCGTAAAAGGGGCGCACTTCTGCTGCGGGGACGGTTTGCCCCGAGCGGTAGGAAAGGTCGCTTATCCAGGTGCAGTCCACATAATACCATTCACCGTCGGCGGCAACAGCGTTCCAATTGTGGTTTGAGGGTATATCCGAAAGCTCATCGCGGGTGTAGTTTTCGGAAACCGAAGCGCCTTTCATGCAGAGGCAATATATTCCCTGCGCATTGCACAGTGCAGCATAAAGGTTTGCAAAACCGCCGCAGGTGGTGCGGAAATCATTTTCAAGAATACTCTTAAGGCTGATAACATTCCTTGCCGAGCCGTTTTCCTCGGCGTCAAAATCATACGCCACATTCTGTCCGACCCACATTGCAAGAGCATATGCCTTATCCCGTTCGGTTTTTTGCCCTTTGCAAATCTCATCTGAAAGATCGGAAATTCTTTTCAGTATCTCTTTACTGTCCTCGCCGTCCTGCTCGGTAATATACCAATTGCTTTGAGCGGCAGTAAGGATTGTGGGGTGCAGAGTCATATATTCGTTTTTCTCCAGCACCTCCGGGATAGGCTCGAATGTGCCGTAATAGGTGGTGTAAACGTCACTGCGAACATATGCGACAGTGGTGGGAATACCCGATGTATAAGCACCCGATACATCGGCATTTTTTCCACTGTCAATGTCATTTGCTCCCACATAGTGAACAGCCCCAGTTATAAGCGCAGCCCCCAACAGCAGCGATAACACGGCTATTATAAGAGATCGATCCATATTATAATCAAGAATTTTAAGAAGCAAAAGGCAATGTGATCTTGCTTTTTGTAATTCCTGCAATTGGCCTCCTTTGTAGATAGTTTGTAAAGCTTTAATTAAATTTTAATGATTTTTAATTAATATAATCAGAATAAATTATTAATATATCGTTTTATAATATTCTCTATTTACTTGTTTATTTTACCACGGATCTAATATAATTGTCAAGTATGCACAATTGAAAAATATTTCTATAATATCCCCCGAAAAAGCTACACTGACAGGTTTTTGCAGCATTCGGCAGAGCTTAAATATGCACATAAATCCGAAAATAAGTAAAAGTTTCATTAAAATTTCCCACAACGTTTGACAAATCGGATTATTTGGGTTATAATTAAATATATGTAAAAAGCTTTGGACGGCGGGCGCTTTGCACGGCTGCCAAGGCAACGGTTTTTGGGGGAGAAAGGTTTTGGAAAAATGCGCGTGATAACAGGCTCTGCCAAGGGCAGAAGGCTCAAGACCCTTGAGGGGACCGATGTCCGTCCCACCACCGATATGGTCAAGGAAGCTATTTTTTCGGTGATACGTTTTGATCTGGACGGAGCGAATGTGCTGGATCTGTTCTGCGGCTCGGGGCAGCTGGGGATCGAGGCGCTGTCGGGCGGGGCGAAAAGCTGCCGCTTTGTGGACTGCTCCCGTGCTTCATTGGATTGCACAAGGGAAAATATTGCTCACTGCGGGCTGGACAAATATGCCACCCTCACCCTTTCGGACGGAGTGGATTTTATCCGCAACGCAAGGCTGAATTTCGACATTCTCTTCCTTGACCCGCCCTATAATAAAGGGCTTATCGAGCAGGTGCTGCCCTTTGCGGCAGGGAAGATCTCCGACAGAGGAATTGCGGTATGCGAACACGAACGGGGGCTTGTATTGCCCGAGGAATTTGGCAAACTGCAAAAATCCAAGACCTACCGCTACGGAAAAACCGAGGTCACCGTTTACAGAGTGCCTGCAGACGAGGACGAGGAAGTTGTTTTGTGATATTTGTAACATAATTTTAATAAAAGGAGCGGTGCATTTTATGCGTACAGCGGTATGCCCGGGAAGCTTCGACCCTATTACTTTCGGTCATTTTGACATTATCCACCGAGCCTCGGCTTTGTTTGACAAGGTGATAGTGCTGGTGGCGGTGAACGAGCAAAAGAAGCCTATGTTCACTCCCGATGAGCGGGCGGATCTGATAAGGCGGGTCACGGGAGATATTGAAAATGTGGAGGTTGACATTTGCCGCGGGCTTATAGCCGACTATGTGCGAAAGGTCGGGGCTGTGGCTATTGTCAAGGGTCTGCGGGCTGTGACCGATTTTGAATATGAATTTCAGATGTCACTGGTGAACAGAAGCATTTACGACGGGGCGGAGACGGTATTTCTTACCACAAGCTCGGAAAATATGTACCTAAGCTCCAGTGTTGCAAAACAGGTTGCCTATTACGGCGGCGACATCAGCGGATTCATTCCCGGGTGCATTTTAGCTGATGTGCGGGCAAGAATGGAAAAGCAGGATAATGTGTAGTTAACCAAAAATATGCAAAATGTCAATACTTAATTCAGTGAAAATCAATTGAATCGTTTTATAAGTTTAATAAATAATTTACAAGAATTTTAAAATAGGAGGACAGCTTAAAATGGATGAAACAAGCAAGGGCGTTACCATAGATGCCTGTCTTGATATTATGGACGAAATGCTGGACAAGGCGGGGGGATTTTTCGGCACAAAAAAAGGCATGGTAGATCTGGAGCAGTTCAAGGACTGCATTGACAAAATACGTCTTAATATGCCCGACGAGATAAAGAACGCCAAAAAGGTGGTCAACGACAGGAAATCCATAATTGACGAGGCCAACCGCAAGGCGGAAAAGATCATTATCAGCGCGGAAAGCAGAGCAAAGGAGCTGACCTCCAACCACGAGATCGCCCGTTTGGCGGAAATGCGAGCTTCGGAGATCGAAAAGCAGGCGCAAGCCCAGGCAAAGGCTGTAAAAGCGGCTGCAGACGCTTACATTACCGATATGCTGACCAAAACCGAGGAGGCTCTTTCCGCAAGCATTACCGCTGTGCGCCGCACCAAGAGCACTATCAAGCCCCCTGCAAAGCCTCTTCAATAAATGCTGCCCGGCAAATTGCAGTATAGATTTGATTTGGATATTACCATTTGCAACCAGTGCGTAATTCAATATAAGGTGTTTTGCATTTGACCGCTTGCAAATAGAGTATACTAACTCTAAGCATATAAAGCGAATTTGCAACTTTGCACAGCTTTACACAATTAATATTATGAAAAAAATACCGAGGGATAAAAATAAAATCTAAGGAGGAAATTTCGCAATGAATGAAAACCTTTACAAAGTACATATGGGCGGCGCAAAGTGCGCTGTAGACCTGGGCGACGGCTCGGAGCGAGGCGAATATGTGAACCAGGACTACATTCTGCACAAGCTGGGCAGACCTCACCGCAGCATCAGCCTGATGTACTGCTACTACCCCAACGACTCCCAGTGGCCCGGGCGTATCTCGGAGGTCATGAAGGACGCCAATGTGTCTTTCCAGTGGGACTACCCCTATGACGATTATTTCACCTACAAGGGCGGCATAGGCGGCAGTCTTGATGATGAGCCTTTTACCTGTATGCGTGATGTGCGCCGCCACGGACAGGATGTGACGCTGACCTTGACGGTCGACCCCAAGTGCACCGACGAGCAGCTTATTGCAATTGCAAAGGACCTGCGCACCTTCGGGCGGCTTATGCTGAGAATAAATCACGAGGCAACTGGCGACTGGTTCAGTTTTACAAAGAGGGCAAGCTATAAAGAGATCGGTGACTTTTTTGTGCACTTTACCGAAATAATCCACGAATATGCACCCAATGTGAAAACCATTATCTGCATAGGCGGCATTGAGGATCTTACCAAGACGGAAATGGAGAAAGAGGAGGAATTCAAGGCTACGATCCCCGCGGCGGACATATGGTCGGTGGACAAATACATGGCGCTGCACTGGGGCTGGCCCTTTGATGTGGCACTGAAGGGTGGAAATTCCCACTCCAGGAGCAAGGTGCAGGAGGTCTATGACAAAACCAAGGCAAGCTATGAGAGATACAAATTCCTCAACGGCGGCGTGGGCAAGCCTATGGTAATGAGCGAGTTCAACGCTGACGGCGACGTTACCGGCGCATACGACCAAGCAGCTATGGTAAAGGAATTCTGCGATATTATGGAAAGGGACAATGCTGACGACTGGTTCAGCGGATTTACCTTCTACCAGTTCAGGGACAGAGGTCGTCTCGGACTGGAAATAGAGGACCCCAACAATCCCGATGTAGGCATTGAACAGCCTGTGCTGAAAACCTACAAGGAAATAATCCATTCCGAGCGTTTCCTGCCTAAAATGACCGAAAGCCCCATGGACGCGGAAAGCGGTATAAAGCTGCGCTGGGGCGGCGCTGAGGATTCGGACGGTGTGGCGATAAAGCTGCATTTTGAAAAAAATCCCCACTTCTGCGAGGTCACTTTCGAGGACGAGGGCAACTACATGATGGAGATAAACGGCAGGTGGTTCTATAAGTCCCCCAAGGCAAAGGTGATCGACCTGATGAGCGCATTTTATGAGAAGCCTTTGGAGGGCGAATGCGATATGACATTGAAGATCTTCGCGCCTCCTGCAAGCGGAGAAAACGACCCGTCACAAGGGGCTGACTGGATGGAGAATTATTACTATACTATGGAAAAACTCCCCACCGTGCGGCTGGAGTTTGAGCCTGTGGAAAAATAAATCGGCAAGACACGGTGAGAAATTTTCTCTGAGATATTTTCTCTGAGAAATTTTCTCACCGTGTCTGTTTTTTTGAATATTTCCTTTATACTTGCTGCACAGCAGAAAAAAATCACCCGACTTTATGCAAAGTCGGGTGAAAATTTTGCTTATTTGTTATCTCAAAGCTCAATTACTTGAGAACAATGAGGTAAGGACCGCCTGCGGTAACAGTGAATGTTGTGCTGCCGTCGGACTGAACCTTTGCCTTGCTTACGCCCTTAAGGGAGTTAGCGTCGGGATCGTAACGGTATACAACTGCCGTGCAGCCCGCTCTTTCGGAATTGAACTTAACGGTAACGTTAGCCTTTGAGCCGAAGCTGTCAAAGTTGGAGGAAACGCCGATCTGAGCCTTTCCTACAGCGTCCTTGGAAGCTTTCTTAACAAGGCTGTCGGGAATGTACTTGATGTTGTACTCGGTATAAACGATCATATCCTTGGGAGTGGTAACGTTCTTACCGTTTACAGTCCACTTAACACCGTTATCAAGAACAAATGTAACACTTACATTCTTGCCGTCGATAGCCTCAAGAACGTCCTTGCTTACCTCGTAAGAGCCGTTCATATTTACCTTGATGGTGCTGCCGCTGGCTGCTGCCTTGGCATACTTAACAATGGTATCCCAGCCTGCTCTGTTCTTCTTGCCGTAGATGTAAGGCTCGCCGTCCTCGGCTTCTCTGGTGGAAGATGAGGATGTTTCATTCTTGTTTGCAAGCTGATTTCTGAAAGTGAAGTAGGGATCATTGAAAGTATAGATGTTGCCGTATCCGTAAGGATAGAGATAATTATAGTTGTAGCCATAATCATAGCCGTAACCATAGTTTACACCGTAGTAGCCGTAGGGAACGTAGGTAATATCTGTGCCAAGGGCTGTGCCGCCTGCATTCTGAGCTGCCTGGAGGCTGCCGTAATATGTGCCGTTGTAATAGTAATAATAAGTGGTGTCACCGGTAGAACCGTAGGGAGTGTAGAAAATATCCACGCCCAATGCTGTACCGCCTGCCTTGATAGCGTCCTCAAGAGTACCGTAGTAAACGCCGTTGTAACGGTATCTGTAGATAGAGCCGGGAGTATAATTATAGTTGGGATAATATCCTGTGTTATGCTGGGTAACCTTGCTGCTGTCATAGTTGGATGCAGCAAGAGCAGCGCTGTAGGTGCTGTATCTGAGACCTGTTACCGAGCTTACATAATAGGTATAACCATAATAAGAGTTACTGTAATAGGGTATTTCCTTTACATAGGAAGCAATCCCGTAGGAGTGGTTCAAAGCCTCGGAATATGTAGGATAATAGGACTTTGTGACATCGCTGTACCACCATGAGGATGTTGAAGTTGTGGGCAAAGAACCGTTGTATGTGCCTTTGTATGCAAGGTTTGCATCTGCTGCACCGGCAGCAATTGCATCAGCCTGGCTGTTATAATATGAATTTTTGTCTGCCGAATACCATACAGCGCTTGTTTTGGGAACGTTGCTTGCGGGTACAGAAGTAACCTTTGAGCCGTCAACACTTCCTATTGCGCGCCATGCATCAGTAAGGGAACCGTAGTAAACACCGTTGTAGTAATAGTACCAACCGCTGACATCATCAGCAGAAGCGTAAATTGCCATGCCCTGAGCCGCCAAAGCTGCTGCACAGGCAATCGCAGCGATTTTTCTTCTTATTTTCATTTTTAAAATCTCCTTTTCATGGTTTATTTATTTGGATGAAATTGTATTAAAACAATAATACAACAGCAGTATGCTTTTACCATCCTTTTTAGCTGCTGAAATTATTATAGCATACTTTTTTCAATTTTGCAATAGTATTTGCTACAAAAGTTATTACAATTTGGTTACAATATAGTGTAAAATCACCGAAAATGCGAAAAATTGTAACCGAATATAGACAATGCCCCGGGCAGGGATTTTCATGTCCTGTCAAAGGGCCATATTAAGCCCGCTGTTTTCTTCGCTATTGCTTCCGAGTTTGCCCACTCGCAAAAGCAATCCCCAACATAACGGTATCCTTCATTACTGTGCAAACGCATATACTGACTTTCTATTTGTCCTATCCTGCCCTGTTTTTTCTGAAGCTCCATGAGCTTTTCGAGAGTATAATATTCTATCAGCTTCCGTGCGATATTCTCTCCGAAGCATATGCTGCCCGAAGCTATCATGAAACTTTCTGTTTCGTCCTTTAAGCATTCGGGCATATCAACACGAACGCAGGTGTCCCAAGAAGGCCGGTCATGCTCCATTATGTACAGCCGGTCTTGCTCCATTATGTACATAGGAATATCAACAGCTATAAAGCTTTCATATCCCACGGTCTTGCTGTAATAGTCTGCACCCAAATGATAGTCGTTGTGATCAAACCGATACCCCCGGGCTTCCGTAAGCTCTCTTGAAAAATCCCCGTCATAATCGCAGACCATCGCTTTCCATTTGCCGTCCCCAAGATATTCTTTAACATCGCCGAAATCATCATACACCATATACGGCGTACCAAATTCTATTTTCACATCTTTGTAGGTCATCCAAGGAATCGATAACATATGGACACTCATTCCTTTCCTTGATTTTTCTAAAATAAAAAGGTCAGCCAAGCGGCGACCCTGCAATAACATTTTAATCGGACAGTACGTCCCCGACAAAACCGCAAACAGTTTGTAAACAAAAATAAATCCCGCCTTGCCGCCATGTGGCGAATAAAACCCGCACGCAGCAGGTGGGTGACAGCCCCTCGGTTTCACGCTCCCTGCGTCCGTAGCTCCGCACATCTAATGCGGCGGGAGGTCTGCAATCCGTCGAGGGAGACTGAATCCCTAATAAAAAGTGTTGGATTATAAAACCACACTTTATCGGTCAAGGCAGAATATATCTTGTTTACATTAGTATATCACAGCGGGGGCAAAAAATCAATGTGCCTTTTTCGGTAAATTTAACGGCATGATTTGGTAATTTTGCATAAAAAACCTTATTCGTCGTCGTAGATCTCCGAAAGTCTGTCCATAAAAATTTTACCTATGCGTTCATACTCTTCATCATCGTCAATGGTAGCCAAGGTTTCCTCGCCGTTTTCGTCCTCCTCGCTGCGAAGGACTACCAGCTCTGTGTCCGCCTCTGCCATTTCCTCGGGATTGTCATAATAAGGAACCAGCGCATAATAAAGCTGATCGTCCTCCTCATAAGTGTCCATAAGCTCAAAGACCTGCTCCTCCCCGTCCTCGTCGACCAGGGTATAAAGGTCAAAACCTTCAAATTCAGCCATTGTTGTTTACCTCCTTATAATTGTCTTAAAACACAAAAAACATTCGCTGTAAACTTATGCGGCACGAACCTTTATCCTTTACCGTGCAGTGCACTTGCCTGTCAATTTTATTGACCGTCAATTTATTGACAACATTTACAGCCCTAACATTTTAATTTTACACTATTTTTACGGAAATGTCAATGTGTATTTTTCATAAAAATATTGCACAAAAAATATGCACTATTTTTCTCAAAAAACTATTGACATTTACCAAAAGATATGATATTATATAAACAAGGAAAAGGAAACAACCCGAAAACGGGAACGGGCAATTCGGAGGCGAAGGCTTCCAATGCCGAACAAGAAGTTCCGAGCAAAGGGGTTTCCGGTGAATCCTAAAACGGCGGAGTAACAATAAAATTAAGTTGCAATCCGCAATAAGTTTGGAAAGGAAGGCGAGTCCCATGGCGATAGCAGATAGCACTTCACAGCAGTTTTTCGGGATATCCCGCAGCGGCTCGCATATATCAAAGCTTTCGGAAAAGCGTTGAATCGGAGTTTAAAGGAAATCATAATTAATGTATGATCACTCCGGGTACTTGAAATTACAAACGCTTTCATTTCCGGGCGAATATAAAGCTGATAATGAGCCGCACGTCAAAGCAAATTGATGGGCGGAATTTTTATATACTGTACATCGTGCGCTATGCACAGCAGTGTATCGGAAAGGTCGATACAAGCGGGACATCCCACAAAATCTTATTAAATTAAAGAGGGTTGTGCCAATGCAGTAATTTTGCATATATAGGCAGATTTCCGGCTTAATAAAACAGCCGTAATATAGATAAGCTAAAGCAAAGGAGTGAGTCCAAAGGTTCATTCAGCATAGCTTCCGAGTAAAGCTTATTTAAGAAGGGATCTGATTATTATGATTACAAGAGGTTTTTACGACAGGAATATTTGAGCATTGTGCCGCAGGCGGGTGCGTAGAGTGCCTGTAAAGCAAGCAGAAATGCGGCGGCGGGAATTTGTGGACCAAAGTGTTCACGGGAAATTTATGAAACGAGGAACGGTCCAATGGCATAGTTAAAATATATGCAGGTTTCTTTGCAATATGAACACTGAATAAAAATTGGGAGTTGTTTCCGATGGCATAATTAATGCGATCGTTCAAGCGATCTTATATCGCAAATAAAATAAACGGAGGTTACGGCTTTCGGCTTCTTTAATAAAATCAGAGCAATGATACTGTAAGGGAGTGAGTCCAAAAGGACATTCAGCGTAGCTTTGCTGCAGATTTGCCGGTCTTACAAAGTCTGCGGACGGTTTTCCGCAGGTCATAGGTTTACCCCGAAAGGATCTGATACTATGATTACAAGAGGTTTTTACGATAGGAATATTTAGCAAACGTGCCGCCTCGGTAATGCAGAAATGCTTGCGGTACGGTGTGAATGTGAGTTGTCAGTTACAGCTTCACTATCCTAACGAAATGAGGAAAGGTCCAATGGCATAGTTCAAATTTTCATTCGATCAAATTTAAATGTTAGGAGTTGTTCCCCATGGCTTGATTAAATTGATCGTTCATATGATCAACGATATCGGATTTTAAAGAAAGGAATTTAGACCAATGGCTTAGGTTTACTTTGGTATCTGATACCGCTTCAAGCGTCAAGTTTCCGAAATTATAATATGGAGGATAATGCTTTCACTTAATTGATTAAATTAAAATTTCACGAATTGGAGTTGTTTCCAATGGCGATAAAAGGTTAGTCTTTCATCATAAAAACACTCAGCCGCCCGCAGTTTCTGCGGGCGGTTTTTTATAATAATACTGCACACAAGAATATTTTCCCGAAAAAAAAGAAAAATATAAAACGCATTTCACATTACCGGGCAGCAAAATACATAACGCCTCCATTTTACATAGCGAGTGGCTGCGGTGACACACCGCCGCCGCATTGCCCAAAACATCAAGACAAAATCCCCCGAGTGTGGTATACTGTAATTACAGTAACGTTATTGTGGTGATAATATGAATAAATTTACAATTTTGTCCCAGGCTCTTGATTTCATTGAGGAAAATCTCACAGGGGAGATCACTCCCGAAATGTGCGCCGAGAAATGCTGCTATTCACTTTCAAATCTCCAGAAAATGTTCCGCTGCGCCTTTCATATAGGCATTGCGGACTACATTTCCCGCCGCAGGCTCACTATGGCGGCAAGAGAGCTTATCGAAACAACCGGCACCGTTCTCGAGATCGCACTGAAATACGGCTACAATTCCCACGAGGTCTTTACCCGTGCATTTGTGCGGCTGTGGGGAGTAACACCCAAGGAATTTCGCAAAAGCAGCGGATTTTACGAGATCTACCCCAAGCTGGCGGAGTTCAGGACAATGACCGACGAAAGGGGAAATATTATGAGTTTATGGCGAAGATTTGATGTTTCGCACCTGTACGATTTCATCTGCGAGCGCAGAGGCAAATATGTCCTGTGCTTTGATATGGTGGGCTTGCTGTATATCAACGATACCTACGGCAGAGCGGCAGGAGATATTGCCATTGCCGAGGGACTGCGGCGTATGGACAGCGCCGCCGAAGAAGGTATGCTGCCGATACGCATAGGCGGAGACGAGTTTGTGCTGATAACCGATCTGTCCGACAGAGAAGCTGCGCAAAAGCTTATGGAAAAGATACTCAGTGAAAACGGAAAAATGTGCGTTTCGGGAAATTCTGAATTTCCCGTATCCATGCGCGCGGATATTGACGTGATACCCGACAAGGGAACTATCCGCTACAACGAGCTTTTTGAAAAGCTGTACATTTCCTGTTACAATGCAGAGCATAAAGACCAGAAATAATAAACCTTGAAAAATCCGCGCAAAAAAGAGGCTGTTTGCAGTGTGTGCCGCAAACAGCCTCCATTTTATTTTTTAATGGCTCGAATTCAAATGACTGCCCTTGTTAACGTCCACAGCCGTAGCGCCGAAGTAGTTGACGACCTTTTTCCCTTTGGCGGAATCTGTCAGCTCCTCATAAATTTGCCGCCGTCTGCCCTCCAGGTGAGCCATAGCCCGCTGTTCTGTCTCCATGGCGGTCTCGGTCACGCTTTTAAGCTCCTGTATCCTTTCCGAAAGCTCCAGCATAGACCCTGTAAGCCCGGAAATTTCCTCAAAGGAAAGCAGCCGCTTTATCTCGTTCCTGCGATCAATGGACTGCTGATTTATCAGGCTGCGCATATCTGCCGATATGCCATCCACCGCCGTAACGATCTCCTGCCTGCGCTCTATCAGCTCCTCCACGCCGTCAATATCCTCGTAAATTATGCGGGAGGTAATATCATTGAAATGCCTCATCTGCTCAATTTTTCTGTCCACAAGCTCCAAAATTCTCGGGTCCATATTATCACCCTTTCCTAAATTTTCCGGAATATAGTGTTCCGAAAAAACGTAAGTCTTTTGTCACCTTTGTTCGCTGAATACTGACCGCTGCAGCAAAATAGCCGTGAGCAGCGGTTTGTAAATCTCACTTGGCGGCTAAATTTATTCAGAGGCTAAATTTATTTAGAGGCTAAATTTATTTAGAGGCTAAATTTATTTAGCCATTTTCCCTGCTTCCTCAAAAGCGTCCCTTATCTGCTGGATCATGGGAAGGATTTCCTTGATAAGCTCGGCATTCTTTTTCATATTTGCCTCTAAGATCTTCTCGCGGAAATATTGATAAAGGGTCGCCAAATTATCGGAAATTTCATACTTCACTTTAAGGTGAGCGTCCAGTGCGTCCACTATCTCCCCCGCCCTTGTGAGAGAATTATGCGCCTTGGGGATGTCCTTTTCGTCAATAAAGATAATTGCCTTGTTAAGCTCCAGTATCATTTTGTCGTACAGGGCAATAAGCAGCTGCGCAGGTGTCATAGTCGTTACCGACTGCTGCATATATTTCTGGTATGGATTCATTTAACCTGTGACCCGCTTTCTATTAACAGGGCGAAGCGCACGGCACTATGGCACTATGATGCCTTGCCGCCGCTCCGCCTTTTTTCACATAATCTAAGTAAACTATGCTCTATCCCTTAGCTCTCCGAATTGTTCATGCCGTAAAGTGTGGAATTGAACAAGGAAGAGGACTGGTTGCTCATATTCATCATGTATGTTTCAAGCTGCGAATACTGCTTCCACAGTCTCTCATACTGGGTCTCATACCTTGTGTTAAGGCGTTCAATGACCTTCTGCATAGCCTCGATCTGAGAGTAGATCATATTCTTCTTTTCCGACCTTGTGCCTGCAACGCCCGCCATGGAGGTAAGCAGACCCTTAGCATTTCCTCTGCTGTCGGTCTTGGTATCAATAGCCGCATTAACAGCATTGTTGAGCTTTGCAGCCAAGCCGTTTTCGGGATCGGTGAAGAATGCAGCCAGCTCGTCGCCGTATCTCTCAATAGCAGCGTCAAGAGTAGCCTCGCCGCCGTCCATAAATCTCAGCTTGCCGTACTCTTCGATTTTATTGGAGGTGTCAATGCCCAAAGCCTGTATCGTAAAGCCGCCCACATTGCCGTTGATAGCGCTGCGGAGCTTGTTGAATACCTTGGTAAGAGTGGTATCGTGGTAGAGCATACCTGTCTTTGCATTTTCTTCCCACTTCTCGATCTCCTTCTCGGACATCTCCTCTTTCTGCTCATCGGTAAGAGGCTCATAATAATCGTTGCCGTCCTTGGGGCGTGCAGTGCTGATCTGCGCGTAAATGTCGTCCAGCAACTTGTTGTAGCCCTCCATGAAGTTCATGATAACTTCCTTGATCTTGCTGTTGTCCTTGGCAACATTGACCTTTATCTCGTCAGCCTTGCCCGCAGCAATGTCGCTCTCGTCAAACTCCTCCACATCGTCAATACCGAAGGTAGTGCCGTCAATGGAGAACACATTGGAGGAGCTCTCCAGTGTAACGCCGTTTACGGTTATCATACCGTTCTCGCCGCTCTTTATCATGCTGCCCGTAATATCGCTGCCTACCAGCTTTGCAGCATAGCCGAAAGCCTGGTTAAGATCAGCCATAGCCATAATGCTTATTTCGTTGCCCTCGCTGTCCTCATTGCTGAGCGTAAGAACGTTCTTGCCGGTGACAGTAAGTCTGCCTGTTTCCTCGTCATAAGCAAATATCGCATTGCCGTCCTTGTCACGGGCGTCGATCATATCCTGAATGGTGACCTCGCCGTTCTCGCCTGTGCCCTTAACGTCGATTATCTCATCAGTGCCGTCCTTAACGAAAGCCAGGCTGCCGCTTGCAACCACGTGAGAAGTGGGGAAGGGATCAATTGTAAAGTTGGAAGCCTTGCCGTTGTAGGTAGGACCGGTATACTCACTAAGGTCATTGTTGACGAGATCAACAGCACCCTTTCCCTCAATAGTGATCATTTCCCCCTGGGGGTCAAAGATAATTGTTGCAGTGTTGCTGGTTTTATCAGCGCTTACACTGAACTGACCTTTTGCACTGCTGCCAAAAGCTGCCTTGTAAGCATCGTTAAGAGCCGCTGCATAATCGTCTGCGGAATAATTCTTGTACTTTCTTTCGTAGCCCAAAGAGTTCAGGTAATCATCAGCCTTTGTGTAGCCCTCTATTTCATCTCCGCTGGCGTCTATCAGCTTGCCGCCCTCTACGGTGAACAGGGTCGTGCCGTCAGCATTGGCATAGGTGGTGTAGCCTGTATCCTCATTGACATATTTATATAGACTTTTGCTGTAGCCCACATCTACGTTGTAATTAACATAAACAACCGCATTGTCATAGGTCTTGTCGCTGCCGTCTGCGCCCTTATAGGTGAACTCGCTGTACTCCTGGTGCTTTCCAAGACCTGTAACACCCAGCTTAGTGCCGTTAATGATAATATCGTCACCCTCGCCAAAGCCGGAAGAATAGGCCAAAAACGTGAACTTTGCGCTGCTGTCCAGTTCCTTTGTGGCAAACTCCGCATAGACCGGAGAGCTGCCCAAAGCCGTGCCGTCAATATTGAACAAAGCGTTCAGCAGGTTGCCGCTCTTCTGCTCAAGATTCAGTGACGAGCCTGCGCCTGTGGTGGTGGACTCGAGAGTAAAGGACTGAGTAAGTCCGCTGAAGGTCATCTTTACCCCTGCGTCGGACTTGTTTATCTCGCTCATCATATCAGCGATCTTAGTGTCCTTGTCAAAGGAAAAGTCAACACCGTTGATAGAGAACTCGAACTTGCTGCCGTTGAGCCTGTTTGTAAAGTCAACGCTGCCCAAAGTAGCCTGAGAGGAAATAGTGTTGGAAGCGTCATTTTTAAGACCTACAGCGTCATGGTAGCCCACAGTGAATATGTGAGATACCTTATCCCCCGCCATATTGTCGAGGGTCAGCTGCCACATGCCACTGTCGCCGTATTTGAACTGAGTTGCATGACCTGCGTCGTCCTTTTTGAGAATGCCCTCAAAGCTCTGATTCAGAGCGTCAAGGAAATTCTGCGCCGAAGTTTCAGCGTCTGCGACCTTGTCAAATTTAACATTCTTGGTAACGCCGTCAAGAGTTACCTTAACAGTCTGCTCACCGGTTATTGAGGGATTGGAAAAGTCGAGCTGAACTCCTCTTGAAGCGATGTTCTCCCCGCCCAATTTCGCAGCCGTAGCCTTTTTGAGAGCAGTAATTGTGTAGTCCCCGGGGGTAGCCGAAGAGCTTGCGGTAACGTTCAGCCTGTCGTTGGAGGAAGTAGCCTTGTTGGACTTCATTACCGCATTTGCACGGATAGAATCCTTAGAGGTAATGTCCAGATACTTGCTCTGGAAATCCTGGATCTTGGTAATAATATCCCTGTAGGCCTCCTGCTTCCACTGAAGCGTCTGAAGCTTCTGCTTGCGGGAGTTAATTGCATTGGTGGTGTTGGCGGTAGCCGCTTTTATAAGGGACTCGGTGTCAAGACCCGAAATAAGACCCGCCATTCTTGCTGTTTCTTTTACGGTTGACATAATGCCCTCAACCTTTCGTTATTAATGCCGTTACAATTTTATTGGTGCAAAACCGG
>CAMWLD010000019.1 GCA_947175005.1 uncultured Ruminococcus sp.
ACTCGTCACCATTAGGATACGTAAAATGGCACGCTTCTCCCGAACGCACTTCATATAACCGCAAGTCTTTCGGAATAAGTCCCGTTTCCTCCATGCATTCTCGTACAGCAGCTTCCTCCGGCGTTTCGCCAAGCTCCATGCTCCCTCCAGGCACGCACCAGCCGCCGTCATCGCTTCTTTGCTCCAACAGTACCCTGTCACGGTCATCAAAAAGGAAAACGCCGCAAGCGACCATTTGAATAGGTCTGTGCCCGACCCCCTCGATTCTTCTCAGATCTGTAATATATCCCATAACTGCACCTTTTCCGATTTACTCGGTTTGTCGTTCAGTCCTTTATCAAAAGGATATAACAACCCGGCAAATTTAAATTTATATGGTCAAAACTAAATGTATAATACAGCCTGATAACAAGGCTACTACTAATCCCAAAGCCATCCCAACACAAGCGCCTCTGACGTGAAACATATAATCTTTATAATCTTTTTCCATATCTTCTGTTCCCGGTATTCTCAATTTCCTGCTATGACAGAAAATCCCCCAATCCAAAACAATTAAATCATATATATTCACAACAAAGAACAATGTAAAAACATGAAAAAAAGTCGTTCCAAAGGTTCTGCAACCCGAATAATAGGCAACAATAGATAATACAAATACAAAAAATATCAGTCCGCCTATTTTCTTGCTAATGTGTGATTTTTCTCGCTGCTTTATTGTGCCTTTATATTGCGGCAATTCTTCCACCCTTTTTATTATCGCAGGTGGATATGACATAATCATACTGATAGGGTCCTTGTACTGTTTCGGTAAAATCAGTAATGTGAACAGCAAACAACATACTGCACATTCAACAAATAAAATCACAGCTTTTCACTTCCGTAAATTCCGATTTGCCGGGCAACGTATTTTTAAATCACCGTTCAATAACCCAATCAGCTTATCTTGTTCACATAATCGTCAATAGCCTTGTAAAGCATGACCTTAGCGTCGTCAAAGTTATCGGCATTAACCACCGCCGCAGCCTGCTCCTTGTGACCGCCGCCCCCCAAGGTCACCATAATGTTCTGAACATTCATTTCAGTGGTCTGGAAAGAACGTGCGGAAATTTTCACCTTATTTGCCCCGCCGTCACCGAAGTTTACAAAGTACATTACAAAGCTTGCGTCCACGCCCTCGATATTGAGCATTTCGTCCGCCGCCTGAGCAGCAGCTACAGCCGCCATGCCCGACATTTCCGAAGTGGACGAAACAGCGCACCGCTTGTATATCTCGTGCTCCTCCACTATCTTCGAGCGGCGAATGCTTGTCTCCTCGGGAATTGCCGCCAGAGTCTTGACCTTGACCGTGTCCGCTCCCAGCTTTTTAAGGTACGCCGCCGCCTCAAAGGTGCGCCTGTCGGTTTTGAGCACAAAGCTCTTGGTGTCCTGGATTATCCCTGCCAGCATAGCGTCCGCAAAGAAGCTGTGAAGCTCCTCTTTAAGCCCTAAGCTCCTTATTACCTCCGTCACCATTTCGCAAACCGACGAAGCATATTGATAATGTAGCGACAGCCCGGCATTTTCTATGGCAGGTTCTTCCTTGATGTGGTGGTCGATATAAACGATCCTGGGCTTTTCAAATGAAGAAGCCTTTTCGTAAATCGCCTTACTGTCAAGCAAGGTTATCTTGTGAGTGTCCACCACTATAAGCAGTGACTTTTCCGTAAACATCTCCGCCGCAGCCTTGTCGTCCCACAAAAACAGATCCTGCGCACTGTCATTTTCCATGATTCGGTTGATAACAGGCAGCGCATTTGTGTTATCTTTGTTTACGTAAACATACGCCTCACGCCCCAGCACACGCACAGCCCCGCACAGTCCCGCTGCCGACCCCGCCGAGTCGAAATCGCTGTCCCTGTGACCCATTACGATCACTCTGTCCGATTCCTCAATAAGCCCACGCAGATCTCTTGCAAACATATTTACCTTTACATTGGACTTGCCCTCGGAATCCGCCGTGCTGTCGCCGTATCGGGTAACGCCGTTATCGTCCTTGATGCATACCTTGTCTCCGCCGCTTTGCTGGGCTTCCTTTAAAGCGTCCTCGGCAAACTGCTGACAGCCTTTAAGACTTCCCCCGCCTCTGCCTATGCCAATGGAAAGGGTAACGTGATACCGCTCCGTGTAGTTAAAGGTAATATCCCTTGCCTCATTCCTTATGGACTTAAACTGCTCCCGCTCCATAGAAGCCAAAGCGTCCTCGTTTATCAGAGCAAAGTACCTGTCGGAGGATATTTTTTTCAGTATCCCCTTATGTCTCTCAATAAATGTCCGCTCGCAAAGCTTTCCGATTCGGCTGGTAATACGCTCCTTTTCCGAATCCCGCACATTTGAAAAAAGCTCCTCATAGCTGTCTATCACAATAAGCACAACTCTGCTTCTGCTTGCGGCAAACTCTCTCTTTACCGACATAAGCTCGCTTACGTCGGTGAAATACAGCATGGTAAGCCCGTCTGCAAAGCCCTCTGCATTGGCACTTGCCGCCTTCGCGGCTACCGATTTTATCCGCCATACGGCGCCGCCGAATTCCGCCTGCGTTCCCGCCTCGGAAGCGGCAGCCTCCTCATCTATCAGCATAAACTCGGAAAAAGCCTTGCCTATCGCATTTCCCAAATGCATTTTTTCCTCAAAGGCACGGTTGCACCACCGAATTATCCCCTCGCTGTCGTATGCCGCAGAGGGAATGGGATAGTTATCCCCATAGTTATCCCCCGAACCGCTCCCCGCTGAAACAGCAAGTCTGGGCTTTTTAAGGTCCTCAATGGCCTTTTCCATACGGATATTTTCGCTTATATCCTCAAAATACAAAAGACACAGGAAATTTCCGGGATCCGCCTCGTCCAAATGCTTACCGTCGGCCATAGCCCTTATGCGGTAGCTGCCCGAGTATATCTCGGTAACCTCCCCCACATTTTCGTAAACCTTGCCGATGTCTATCTCCGCAATTTCCGAAAGAGGCACGCCGAACACATCATCGGCGTATATGCTGCTCGAAAACGCCTCGTTGCACCACTGCATTATCCCCTCCTTGTCCGCAATGACCGCAGGGGCGGGGAATTTGTCAAGGCTGCTGCGCTCGTTCAACAAACGCTTGGCGCTGTCGTCCTCGTGCAGGTCGACCACCGCCCTTTCCAGCTTTAAATAGAATATAAGAAAAACTATGCTCACCGCCGACACCACAGCCAGCATTGCCCAGAATGCAGCCTCACTGACCCCTGACATGCCGAATGTGCATATCATGGCAGTTATCACCAGCACCATAGCCGCTATTTTAAACGCCTTTGTAACCTTTCCCGACAGCACTTTTACGCACCTCCTCCGAACAGCTCATAAAATTTTACACTACGGCATATAGGTCGTTCCCAAAAGCAAACGGAAACGACCGCCGCAATAATTTATATTTCCTCGATAACAGGCAGTATCATGGGACTGCGCTTGGTTTTCATATAAATATAATCGCTCAAAGCGTCTCTCATACTGGACTTAATGCTGTTCCAGTCGCGCATACCGCCCGACAGACAGCCCTCAAGCGCCTTTTTCAGTACGCTGCGGGCAGCCTCCATGATCTCCTCGCTCTCCCTGACGTATACAAAGCCTCTCGACAGAATATCGGGCCCTGCAAGAACCGTTCCGCTCTCGCTCTCAATGGTGGCCACCACCACAATAAGCCCGTCCTCAGCCAGGTGCTTTCTGTCACGCAGCACGATCGCCCCCACATCGCCGACACCAAGCCCGTCCACCAGTACACGCCCCGCAGGAGCTTTTCCCGTAACGCGCATATATGAGCCATCAGTTTCAATAACATAGCCTATCGAGCCGATTATTATATTACTCTCGGGTACTCCCAAAGCATGAGCCAATCCCGCATTCTTGCTTAAATGCTTGTACTCTCCGTGAACGGGAATGAAGAACTTCGGACGGGAAAGCGCCATAATGAGCTTTAACTCCTCCTGGCAGGCATGTCCCGAAACATGAACTTCATACATCTTTTCATAAACGACCTCCGCACCTATCCGCAGCAGCTCGTTTATTACCTTGTT
The DNA here is from genome assembly GCA_947175005.1 of uncultured Ruminococcus sp. Classification (GTDB taxonomy): domain Bacteria; phylum Bacillota; class Clostridia; order Oscillospirales; family Ruminococcaceae; genus Huintestinicola. The sequence goes on from CAMWLD010000019.1 coordinate 4,080, forward strand.
AATGCTCTTCTCATTTCCCGGAATGGGCGAAGCGCTTATTATAATGTAATCCTGTGGAGTTATGGTAATGCTCCTGTGCTCGTTCATTGCCATTCTCGTCAGCGCCGACATAGGCTCGCCCTGGCTGCCTGTGGTAATAAGGGTTATCTTTTCGGGAGGATATTTGTTCATTGTCTCAAGATCAATTATCACTCCCTCGGGCACGGATAAATACCCCAGCTCCATAGCCGTGGAAATTACATTGAGCATACTCCTGCCGAATACAGCCACCTTGCGCCCTGTGCTTACGGCGTTGTTGACTATCTGCTGAATGCGGTGGATATTGGAGGCAAAGGTTGCAATGATTATCCTCTTGCCGTCCGCCTTTGCAAAAAGCTTCTCAAAGGATTCGCCCACAGTCCGCTCGGAAGCCGTATGCCCCGGGCGCTCCGCATTGGTGGAATCCGCCATAAGGGCAAGAACCCCTCTCGAACCCAGCTCACCGAACCTTGCAAGGTCTATAATACCGCCGTCAATGGGCGTAAAGTCCACCTTGAAGTCTCCCGTGTGGATAATAACTCCCGCAGGGGTGTGAATAGCAAGACCCACAGCGTCGGGGATAGAGTGGTTCACTCTTATAAATTCCACCGCCATGCAGCCCATTTTCACCGTCTGCCTGGGGGATATAACATTGAGCTTTGCCGAAGAATTAAGGTTGTGCTCCTTAAGTTTACCCTCAATAAGCCCCACAGTAAGCCTTGTGGCATAAATGGGAATGTTCACCTTTTTAAGCAGATAAGCAAGTCCGCCGATATGATCCTCGTGACCGTGTGTTATAACAATACCCTTTATCTTCTCCGCATTCTGCTCCACATAGGTAAAATCGGGGATAACAAGGTCTACTCCCGGCATATCGCTGTCGGGGAAGGTCATGCCGCAGTCCACAATAAACATATCGTTGCCGCACTCGAAAACGGTCATGTTCTTGCCTATCTCATTAAGTCCGCCCAAGGGAATTATCTTTACCGTGGGCTTTTTCCTTGCAGCATCCTGACGGTAGCTGTTTTCCGTGTAGCTGCTGCCCGGCAGCTGCACTTGTGCATTGTGCTGCACAGACGAATGCGCAGAAGCCGCACTGTTCTGTGCGGAAGCCCCCGCACCGTACTGTCCCGGACTGCGAAGCGGATGATATTCATGCCCCTGTCTGTACTCTCCCGCATTTCCGGGATAATATTTCTTTTCCTCCGGTCTCTTAGTCTGATAAGCGGGACGGCGGTAGCCCGTATTCCTGTTGTAGGAACTGTTCTCGCCGCTTCCTGCCGCAGGATATTTGTTTTCCCTTGCCGCAATATACTCCCTGCGGTATCCAACCTTATAGCCCGTGCCGGGCGCTGCGTCCGTCCTCTTGTTCTGCTGCTGTCTGCCGAAATCTGCCGCCGATATCCCTCTCGGAGGCAGCACCGGGCGCTTTGCGGGATAGTTTCTGTTCATCTGCGTCCTTGCGTCCCGTCTTTCCGTGTGATAGGGCTTTTCGGGAAATTTCCCCTGCATAGGTCTGCTCTCATAGCCCTGTGCCGCAGGCTTCTTTTCCGCCTGCTGATTCTTCGGAGCGATCTTCTCTCCGTACTCATTGATTTCCGATCCCTGTTCGTTGCTGTGGAATTCTGACAATTTACAATACCTCATTTCCTAAAGTTTAAGGCTAAAAATGCCTTGCTTAAAGCAAGAAATGCCTTAACAAAAATTTTACAAAATATCATGTCCGAAAAAGACCGACCCGAACATACTATTGCCTGCATTATACCCGGGGAAATTTGAAGATAAATATATCCGTTTCCATTCAAAAACCCCGAAAAGCCAAGAGCCGCACCCGTGTTTTACCGTGCAAATGCCGACCCGACACAAAGCTTTTCCATAAAACAAACCAATTTTCACAGACTCAAATCAAACAGTAAACAAAAAGCACTGCTAAAATCTCAAAAAGCAAATCAAAGCAGCAGCCCTGAAAGGGGGGACATCCGTTCTCGGGAACAGCCTGCCGCCCGCCGCCGCTATCGCCTCATTTTAAGTTCATAGTAAATAATAACACCGAAACTTCAATAAATTTTTCTGAGTCCTTACATATTCAAAGCAATACTACTCGAGGCCTTAGCCCGATCCGAACACAATAATTATTTTTATTATACCCCATTTTCTTATTTTTGTCAATAGCTTTTTTGGAATTTTTTTCAAACTTTATTTTTACTCTTTATGACACAGGCCCCTGACCCGAAAAAACGCAAAATGCGTTTGCTCAAAAAAGGCAAACGCATTTCTCATATCCGCATTTCAAGCTTAACCCTCGGCAGTGAATTTCACCCATTCATATTCCGCCGTAAGAGGAACCTTGCTGTCCTCAAAAGCGTTCAGCCAGCCGTCAACACCCGTGCCGCACCAGGCGTTCATCATGATCTTGCCGTCGATAAAGGGCACGCTCTCATTGGCAGTGTAGACCTCCACGCCGTCAACCAGCCAGGTTATGCCGTCCTCCCGCCAGTCAAAGCCGTAAACATGAAAGCCCTCCGAAGCGTCAAACCCCAGATCGTATAAATATTCATGCTCCCCCACACCGTCCGTGAAGTAGTTGAACTGTACCTTTGTGGTGTCCTTGCCTAAAAATTCAATGTCTATCTCATGCCATTCGTTGCCGTCCGAAGGCCCCGTGTAGGTGAAAAATGAGGAAACCACCCCGTCATTCTTAATGGGCTTCATGGAAACCTCATACCGCCCGTAGCCGTAAAAATCCTTTGTGCGGTACTCGCCCCCCGAATAGGGAATGCCGCCCTCGGGGGTCTTGTCATTGTCAATTATCAGCTGCATTTTTTCATTTTCAAAGGTACAGTTGTCCCGCCGCCAAGTAACGTTGAACATACTTCCGTTGGTCCAGCCGTCGGAAATTTCAAAAATATCGTTCTCGACGTTTTCAAAATTAACATACATTTCCCCCTCTGTCTTGTAATTCTCATTTTTATCCTCCGCATTTCCTGCAGCGCAACCGCCAAGCATAAGCACCGATACCGCCACAGGCACGATACGTTTCATAAATTCCAAGCTAAGCATAATAATTTACCTCCGTTTTTTATTATTATATCATTGATCCCTTAAAATGTCAATCAGAATTTTGTCATAACCTGCACTATTTTTACCTTTTTTAAGCACAGCGTCAGATCATGGCTTTTTCCCGAAATTCGACCGATAATATTTCGCCCTGAACTCCCTCGGAGTCATACCCGTGTATTTTTTGAATGTATTTATAAAATGACTGTTGGAGGAAAACGCCAGATAATTTCCTATATCCGTAGGAGAATAATCGGAAAACCTTAACATATTCTGCGCCGTTTCCACCCTCTTCACCGCCGTGTAAACGCTTATGGTAACTCCCACCTCCTTATGAAAAAGCCTCGATAAATAAGAGGGAGAAAGCCCCACCGAATCCGCAATATCCTCCACCGATATTTTATCATGCAGATTATCGTAAATATAGTCCATGGTCATTATAACAGGCTTTGAGTAAATATTTTCATGAGCTATCCTGTTCATATGCTCCGTAAAATCCAGAACAGCCTCCCTGTGCAAAGCGTGGATCTGCTCTTCGCTTGCCGCCTTGTCCATTTTCATAATGTACAGGTCACTAAGGGTGTAAGCGGTCTCCATTTCCATTCCGCCCTCCACGCAGAAACGGGTAATAAGAGCAATAGTCACCACAAAATGATATTTCAGATTCCGCAGCGTGTCCTCCGAAAGCTCTCCGCTCCCCTCCCCCGCCAAAGGGGTCATCAGCCGCAGCACACTCTCTGAATCCCCGCTTCGGACACATTCGTAAAATTCAAATTCCTTTTCAAAGGGCGAATGGCGGAAATTATATTCGCGGTTCAGAAAAGATTTATAAGTAAGCTCTTTATTTGATAAAGCCATGAAAAACTCCTTTCAATAAAGTCCAAAAAATTTGCCGACCTGAGATTTATTCTGTTAATTCTTCAAAACATCTTCTGCAAGAAGCTATCATCTCACACAGTTCCGAATCGGGAGGAGAATTATTTTCCATCCACTTTAAACATTCTTCAAGAATTTCTGGTTCGGATAAACCGTCGGTCCGAACTCCTTTTAATCTTCGTGCCATACGCATAATATCCCCCATACAATCCGCCCCTCTGACAAAATGCTTCAGATCGGCCGTCCAGACCTTAATTGTATGACACAGCAGATCATTTTCTATCATGCTTTTTGTAACAGTTTCACAGTGCGGCTCAGCAATACAATCCAGATCTGCTATTAAAAACGGATCATTTGCGTCTATCGCAATAGATACAATATAGTTATCCGGCATAAGGCTGGGCGCATAATCACTGTAAACGATATTAAGCTTAACTTTAAGCAGCTCTGTGACCTCAAGCATAAATCTTCCGTTATCATACCCCGATACATCAACAAGAATATCAATATCGGACAACTCGTCCGCTCTGCCTGTGGAAAGACTTCCGCACAGTTCACAGGATCTTACCATTGGAAGTTCATTTAATATCCCCATTATTTCCCGAGCGGAATTCATCAAATTTTTCATATTTATTCCTTTCTCATCACTTTGATATTTCCTAAAATAAATTATATCACACTTCCCCAAAAAATGCAACACTTTTATGATATAAAAGACAAATTTTTGATATAATTTTCTTTTGGGAAATGGTAAAGTATATATAACGAAGCACATAGAGCGAAAAAAACGAACCAAATTCATTAAATATTTTTAGGAGGAGATTCATATGAAAAAATTCAACAGACTTATTGCAGCAGCGGCAGCCCTCAGCATTACAGCAAGCTTTACTGCCTGCGGAGAGACAGGAGACAGCGGAAACGTAAACAACTCGTCCACCGAGACCTCTGCGGTTTCCACCGCTCCCAAGGAGCTGAACGAGGAGGATAAAGCCATGGTCGAGCAGATCGACGTTGGCGACGCCGAGAAGCTGGAGAACGGCACCGTAAAGTGGCTTTCCTGGTATGACATCAACCCCGCCGACGGCAAGCCCAAGCTTGCAGCCTTAGAGCTTTTCGAGAACAACTACGGCGGCAAGATCGAGTATATCCCCACCACCTGGGACACCCGCTTCTCCGACCTTTCCACACAGGTTCTCGGCGGTACATCACCCGACATCTTCCCCGGTCAGGAGGGCGACACCTACCCCGCAAAGGTAATTTCGGGAATGTTCGACCCCTGGGACGATTACCTTGATTTCAATGACAGTTCCCTTTGGACCGAGGGTCCCAAGAGACTTTCCGATGTACATATGCTTGGCGGCAAGCACTATCTTGTAGCCACCGCCACCGACTCCAAGTGCATAATGATCTACAATAAAAAGACCATTGAGGAAAACGGCCTGCCAAACCCTGCCGAGCTTCTTGAAAAGGGCGAATGGACCTGGGACGCATTTAAGGATATGTGCCTCAATTACTGCGACCGTGAAAACGACAAATTCGCCTACGACAGCTGGTATTTTGAAACCAACTTCCTGCTTACCACCGGCGTTGCACCCATATCCTCCGAAAACGGAGTTATCAAGAGCAACCTTACATCTCCCGAGATCGAGCGTGCAGAAAACTTCATGTACGATCTGAAGAAATACGACCTGCCTCTGCCCAAGGCCGAGTTTGACTGGGTAGAGCAGCCTCACAGAATCAGCGAGGGCAAGACCCTGTTCTATCCTATCGGCACATGGGCTTTGTGGGAAGCAGACCTTTCCGCATACGGCGAGCAGGGCGATATAATGTTCGTTCCCATGCCCCGCGACCCGAAAGCAGATAACTACTATCTCCCCGCCAGCATGGACGCATATGTTCTCTGCAAGAGCGCAGGCAACCCCGAGGGTGCAGCAGCCTTTATGAAGTGCAAGCTCATTGCCGCAAAGGATGAAAACGCCCTTGCCCTTGAGGAAAAGCAGTACCGTGAGGATTACGGCTGGACAGATGAAATGGTAGAAATGTGGTATAAAGTAAGAGAGCTTACCGACGCCAACCCCGTAATAAATATCCATGCAGGTCTCCCCACAGATGTTGCCAACATAGTTGACGACGGCGTTAAGCAGGCCTCCTTCAACGGCACCGACTGGTCAGTTACCAGAGATAATATGAACGACCTTGTAAACACCACCATTGACGAGCTGAACACCCAGATCGCGGAAAATTTCTCCTGATAATTTAAATAAACCTTACAGTGTGTTTCCTCCCTCCGCGCGGGGGAGGAACACTCCCTATATTACAATATCACAAGCATTTCCCGAAAAAAGGAGTAATGACAAATGAAAAAATTTATCGGCTACGAAAAGGGCGTGAACCTTGGCGGCTGGCTTTCCCAGTGCTGTCATACAAAGAAGCATTACGACAGCTTTATCACCGAGGAGGATATTAAAAAAGCAGCCTCCTTCGGCATTGACCATGTCCGCCTGCCCATTGACTATAATCTTGTTGAGGATTCAAACGGCGCACCTGTCGAAGAGGGTTACAAATATATCGACTCCGCCCTTGAATGGTGCGGAAAATACGGGCTTAACGTTGTCCTTGACCTGCATAAGACCGCAGGATATTCCTTTGACAAGGGAGAAAACGAAAACGGCTTTTTTGAGGACGAGGGATTGCAGCAGCGGTTCGTCTCCCTTTGGGAAAAGCTCGCAAAGCGCTATGGCAAATACTCCGACCGTGCAGTGTTTGAGCTGCTGAACGAGGTCACCGAACCGAAATACAGTGACACCTGGAACAGCCTTATTTATAAAGCCATAGAAAAAATACGCGTCCATGCCCCCGAAATCACCGTAATCACCGGCGGCTATTGGCAGAACAGCCCCGACGCCCTGCCGGATATAGCAAAGCCCTATGACGATAAAGTGGTGCTCTGCTTCCATTGCTACGACCCCTTGAAATTCACTCACCAGGGTGCGCCATGGGTAGACGGTATGGACGTAAATTTCCGTATGGCATTCCCCGAAAATGAAATAAACACCGCTTTCTTTGAGCAAAGGTTCACCGCCGCCCTTAAAACCGCCGAGAAATATGACGCTCCCCTTTACTGCGGCGAGTACGGTGTAATAGACAGAGCAGACCCCAAGGACGTGCTTGAGTGGTATAAAGCAATAAACGCCGCATTCCTTAAATACGGCATATCCCGCTGCGCCTGGAACTTTAAAGAAAAGGACTTCGGCATATCCGATGAATGGGCAGCTCCCGTTATAGACGAGCTTGTTAAATATCTTTAATAATTCTTTATTAAATGCTAATTTTCTTAAATTTTTCATCAAGGGTTTAACCTCCTAAAAATAAACCCTAAAAAATGCGCCTGCCCTTTTTTAAGGGGTAAGCGCATTTTCATATTCTCCCTATACAAATCTCTAGCCTCTAGCTTCTAACCTCTGGCTTCTAGACGAACAACTCTCCCGCCGTGTCCTTGTAATACTCCGCCTGCGCCCCCCAAAGCTTCGCATAGACCCCGCCTTTTAAAACAAGCACGTCATGGCTGCCCCGCTCTACGATCTGCCCCTTGTCAAGAACGGTAATGTCGTCGCAGAAACGGCAGGAGGAAAGCCTGTGGGAAATGTAAATAGCCGTCCTCGTACCCACGATCGAGTTGAATTTCGTGTAAATGTCATATTCGGAAACAGGGTCAAGCGCCGCAGTCGGCTCGTCCAGCACAATAAACGGCGCACCCTTGTAAACCGCCCTTGCAAGGCAAAGCTTCTGCGCCTCTCCCCCGGAAATTTCCACACCCTTTTCGGAAAAATCCTTGTAAAGCACCGTGTCAATCCCGTCGGACATCTCGTCCAGCCTGTCGGAAAACCCCGCACGTCTGACGCATTCCTCCACAGTCTCCCTGTCATACTCCGTGTCCGCCGCCACATTCTCCGCTATCGAAAAGGAGAACAGCGCCGAATCCTGAAATACCACCGAAAACAGTTCCATATATTCCTTTATGCTGTATTTCTTTATGTCAATGCCGTTTAGAGTGATCACACCCTCGGTCGGGTCGTACAGCCTGCAAAGCAGTTTTATAAGAGTGGATTTTCCCGAACCGTTTCGCCCCACCAGCGCCATTTTCTCCCCTATCCTCCATTTAAGGTTAATGTCCTTTAAAATAAGCTCCTCCGTCCCCGGATACTTGAAATAAACGTGCCTGAACTCAAATTCATACTCGTTGTCGTCACGCTTTTCCGTAGGTATAGTCCCCTTGTAATTGTCGTCGGGAATGTCCAGAAAGTCGAATACCTCCTTGCAGAAGTTCGACCTTACCAGCATTTGCGAAATGCTGCCTGTAAAATCCATTATCCCATCTCTGATTTGAGCAAAATACATCACAAACGCCACTATATCCCCCGGGGTCATCATACCGCTTGCAGCTCTTAGGAACGCAAAGCCGTATATCAGAACATTCAGCATAAGAACTACTGCGCCGTCCAGAGCGAGCACAGGGTATATCTTCCGCAGCAGTTCCTCCTCCTTGTTAATGAATACGCTGTTAGCTTTTGTAAGCATCTCATGCATAAGCTCCTGCTCGCCGTAAATACGTATCTCCTTGCCGCTGCGGTAGTTGTAAAGCGCCCTCGAAAGCACCGAGCCTCCCACTCTCTGCGCCTCATGCACTCCCTCATCCGCCAGTGCGTCATGATCGTATCTCACCAGCGTCGGAACTATAACAAGGCTTGTTATAGAAATAAGCCCCGCCGCCAGCAGCAGCACCGAAACAAATCCCCAAGGGGACTGTATAAACCCCATAAATCCCGTCGTAACCGTCCGCTCCGTAAAAACAATAGGGAAAATGAGAACTATTCCCATAACCGCTCCAAACAGGGTTTTGGCAGCATAGGAGAGAAACCCCGGCATGCTTCCGATTCCGTAGCCCGTAAGATAATTTTCCGCATTCTGATATTTATGCTTTGTGTCGGGGCTTTCCGCCTTGTCGTAATCCATTGTCAGAACCTTTTCCCAAAGCCGCTTCAGGGACATAGTGTCATAGGTAAATTTATGAGCATTCTTGTGAACGGAAATTATCTGATCCGTTATCCCCGCCAGAAGCGTAATGCCGCATACAACAGCCGCCCTTAAAAGCAGCTCGGAAACAGGTCTTGCAGCCGCTATCCCGTCAATGACAAGGCTCGACAGATATATCCCCGCAAACGTCCTTATGACCTCGGGAAAATACTTTACCGCCGTTCTGAATATGCTTCCCCTGTCGCAAGACTCGATAAATTCAATACTGCGCTTTACTATCCTTATTTTTTCCTTAAAGGAAAGCCCGCCATTTTCTTCCTTTGACTTTTTCATATTCCCGCCTCCTCTGTCGGTTTTTCATCGCTGCGCATAGAATTTCTCCCCGCCGCAGGCGGGCGGGAAATTTGTTTTAATTCTCTCATATTCCCGCCTCCTCTGCAAGCTTTTCATCATTGTAATAACTTGACTGGAGCGCAAAAAGCTCCGCATATTTACCGCCTTTTTCCATAAGCTCGGAATGAGTGCCGCACTCTGCCACCTGACCGTTTTCGACAAGGATTATCCTGTCGCAGAAGCGTGTTGAAGCCAGCCTGTGGGAAATGAACACGCAGGATTTTCCCTCTGCGAATTTCGTGTAGTTAAGATACATTTCCTGCTCCGCAATAGCGTCCAGCGCCGCCGTAGGCTCGTCCAGAAGCAGCACAGGGGCATTTTTATTCAAAGCCTTTGCAAGAGCAAGCTTCTGCATTTCTCCTCCCGACAGGTCTACCGAATCAATGTACACACCCCTTACAAGATGAGTGTCAGCACCCTTTTCAAGACTGTTCACCTTGTCCCATATCCCCGCCTTTTTAAGGCAGTCAAAAAGCTTTTCCTTATCATAATCCGTCTGCCCCGTTACATTCTCCCCAATGGTCGCCGCAAAAGGCGAAATATCCTGAAACACCGTGGAGAACAGCTTGAAATATTCCTCCCTGTTATACTCGTTCACAGGCACACCGTTAAGAAGAATTTCTCCCTCCGTGGGATTATAAAGCCCGCACATAAGCTTAACAAGCGTAGTCTTGCCCGCTCCGTTATGTCCCACCAAAGCAAGCTTTTCACCTTTGCGGAGCGTAAATGAAAGATTTTTTATCGTAGCCTCATCCGCCCCCGAATATTTGTAGGAAACATTCTTAAATTCTATCTCGCATTCACCCCCCGGCAGCGGCTGCCCCTCTCCCCGGTTTGTCCTGTCCTCCATTTCCAGATAATCACGGACATAGCATATATTGTTTGATATCCACTGATACCCCGAAAAATTGTTGAACCAGTCGCTTGTAGCCCCCGACAAACGCATTATCGAATTAAAGTACAGCACAAAATCTCCCGGGCTTATATTCCCCGCCGCCACCATGTAAATGGCATAAGCATAAGCCGCAAAATTCCCCAAGGACATTATCACCACAGATAACGTATCATGCCCGAATTCCCATGCGTCCTGCTGCCTGTACCACTCCATGCGTTCCTTAAACGCCCTAATAAATCCCTTATTAAGAAGATTTTCCAAACTGAACAGCCGCACATCCTTAGCCCTTGAAACATCTCCTGCCGCATTTTTGATGTAATTTAATTGTCTCTCGCTGTTCTGCCAGTTGTCCGCCATGTTCCATATCCAGTTCATCTTGCGGCGGTTAATAAAAAAGCACAGCCCCGCAGGGATCGCCACAATAGGCACAAGCCAGATGCTCAAGCCCGAAAGTATGGCAGAATATGTGAAAAACTCTGCAATATGCCTTATGCTGCCCCTAAGGTTAATGGGCGTGTTGTAGTTTGCCACATACACACCGTTAATAGCCTTGTTAAGCTTGTCGCTGTTTTCCGAGCTTTCGTTGTTTTCGTAATCGGTGGTCATGCACTTTTCCATAAGCATATTGTGAAAATGCATGCTTGACTTGGCATGACCTACATTGCTATTGTATCGTTCCGAAACACCCTGAAGATATATACAGATGAATTTTCCCAAAATCACCCCTGCGCATATTATGAGTATCTTCCTGTCCAGCCCCGATAACGCCAGGTCCACCACATACTTATTTATGTATGTGTCTGTCAGATTGAGAAAGAACGTTGAAAGCGCAAAGCCGAAACAGCATATTACTACCTTTTTATCCCCCTGCCATATATGCTTCATGGCATAAATAAGATTTTCTATAATGCCGTACTTGTTCTTTTTCAGCTGTTCACGGTATTTTTTGTCATTCTCTTTTTTCTTCGCTCCGCCGTATTTTGCAACCTTTACCATATCGCAGCCCCCTCCTCACAC
>CAMWLD010000020.1 GCA_947175005.1 uncultured Ruminococcus sp.
CTTCAAAGCATTTATAATCCCCGCCCGAAAAATTTTCCGCCATGATATCTATATTTATCGACTGCGGAATTTCAATAACGTCCGAAGCAGTATTTACGGGATTCTTTTCAATGCGATTATTGATCTTATCATAAAAATATCTTGCATTTTCGCCCTTTGAACTGTATATCATAAACCGCCCCGCATAAGCAGCGTCAAGTTTTATTTTTCCTGCAAGAATATCTCTCAAAAGCTCCGCGTTTTCGGGCAGCCGCACGGTTTTCCCGTTGGAAAATCCGATCAGCTTTGCACTTACTGCATACTCCGCGGCTTTTTCTCTCGGCTTGAATCCAAACTCGGAAATTTCCTTTAAATATTCAAGCAGATAATCCTCGTTTTTCTCCGAAAAAATTTCGTGGGAATTGATTTTGTACTTGCTGCAAAAGCTTTTTAAAATATCCTCCGCAGATAAAATTTCATAAACGCTTTCCACGCAGTCCCCATTAAATATGTATAGATTTTCTTCATACTTTACGCTCCTGTAAATCTCGCACCAGGCAGGTACGTCCATACGGTACAGATCGTCGGGAAATTGATTTTTCATATCCGTTTAAACTCCTTGATTATATTATTTCTTTGTCCCCAAAACATTCCGCACCAAACTCTCTCATCTTTTCTGCTTTTCCCTCAATATTCAAATCATATCTGTGTCTGCCGTCATTCAAGGTTACGCCCATAAGCTGTCCCGAATTGCCGTAGAAAAAATCAAAAATTTCCTCTCTGAAACCGTCGCAAACTACCGCCTTTACCAGTCTGCCGCAGCTGTAAAAATACTCGGAACAAATCAGATCGTATTTACCGTCAATTTCTTTGTCAATATATTTATTAAGTGAAATAAGCTCGCTGCTTTCATTGTATTTTAAAACGTAAAAATGACTTAAACTCACTATTCCGTCATAATCCGGCTTGTAAAATAAATACACCCTGTCTCTGTTAAAATTTTCAATTATTACATCATAACACTCATCATCATTTTTATTTGAAATGAATTTAATTTTTATCAGCTCATCTCCCTTGTACCAATATTCAAAATAGGATCTCTTCGCAGACGGAGCTTCCATAAACCGTCCCTGCCGTGATTTTTCATCTTTAAAAATATCCGTCAGATCGGGCTGATAATATCCCAATTCATCATATGAACCCGTAAAATATTTCTTCCCGGTAACACACTCCTTGCACCTTTTGTTTAAGCTGTGATAAGCGCTTTTATATTCTTCATTTATTTTGTTCGTAAATTCATTTTTAAACATTTTACACCCCACCGAAATTATTTTCCCATTTTCATAATTATTCCGCTGCACTTTTCCGCCGATTTTTTATCGCCGTACTGCGTGAACTTTTTCTTGCATAATCTAAGCCCGTCAATTACATTTTTACGAAATTCATCTTCGCCGCATTCAATCGTCCCGAGCACTTCTCCCGAATAAGAATTGCGGCATTGGAGGAGCAGCCTTCCCCTTGTTATTTCGCCCGTCATTTCAAAGCTGCCGTCCATAAACAGCAATTGCAGCTGTCTGCTTGTATTTCTTTTGGCTGTAAGCTCATTTGCCCACCACTCCAGTATGGGAAATACAAAATCCGTCCATTCCTCATCGGGAAAATCAAAGCCCTCCGAGGTTAAGTATATTTTCCCGAATAAGCTTTTGCCAAGCTTGTTGTATTCCAAATCATTTTCAATAATTATTTTCATTTTTTACATACATCTCCTTAAATCTTTTTCGTAATTTATCCTGCATTTTTATTATATCAAATCCTTCCTGTATGTGTCAAGCAGCCGAGCCTCTGTTTTCGGGATTTTCCGACTATACATCAAAGGAAATACCTGCTTTTTTCGGACAAATTGTCAACCGCAACATAAGCGTTTACCGCTTTTTCTTAAGAAATTGCTGATTAAAGATGTTTCCCAGCCGACGGCGGGGAAACATCGCTGCCCATAGCCATTTTTTAAATCAAGAAAATCTTAAAAGCGATTTAATCAGCGTTTCCTTGAATTTTTAATAAAAGTTATCAAATTCGGGGTTGACAAATTCATCCTGTTATGGTATAATATTGTCGGAATATTTAGATTGTGTACGTTAATTGAAAGGATTGGTTGACAATGAGTTCATATAATTCCCCCGAGTGGATCAAAAAATCCGCTGTTTATCACATTTATCCTTTGGGCTTCTGCGGCTGCGAAAGAACAAGAGCAGAGCTTGCGGGCGAGCCTGTAAACAGGATAAAGAAAATTTCCGATTGGATTCCCCACCTTAAATCCATGCATATAAATGCGGTTTATCTGGGACCCATTTTTGAGTCGGCAGCCCATGGCTACGATACCTCGGACTATAAGAAAATTGACGGCAGACTTGGCACTAACGAGGACTTTTCACAGGTGTGCAAGGCTCTCCACGAAAACGGCATAAGAGTAATTCTTGACGGCGTTTTCAACCATGTGGGCAGGGAGCATTTCGCATTTAAGGACGTTTGCGCAAACCGCAATAATTCCAAATACTGCGGCTGGTTCTGCAACCTTAATTTCGGCGGAAATTCCCCCTATAACGACGGCTTCTGGTACGAGGGCTGGAACAATTGCTACGACCTTGTAAAGCTCAATCTCAGAAATAACGAGGTAGTTGAATATCTGCTGGACGCCGTTAAAATGTGGATAGACGAGTGGGATATAGACGGTATCCGCTTTGACGCTGCGGACTGCCTGGATAACGATTTTATAAAGCGCATACACTCATTCACCCGTTCATTAAAGCCCGATTTCTGGCTTATGGGCGAGATCATTCACGGGGATTACAGGCGCTGGGCAAACCCCGAAATGTTTGATTGTGTGACCAATTACCAGTGCTACAAGGGAATATATTCATCCCACAACGACCGCAACTATTTTGAGATCGCTCATTCTATCGAATATCAGCTGGGGCAGTATGGAAATATTTACATGTACAACTTTGTGGATAACCACGATGTTGCAAGGCTGGCAAGTGTGCTCAGCGACTATGACCGCATTTACTGCTGCTATACCATGCTTTATACCATGTACGGCGTGCCGTCTATCTACTACGGCAGCGAATTCGGTATAAAGGGCGCAAAGGGCAGAGGGGCTGACGCAGACGTTGCCATAAGACCCTGCCTTGAGCTGGACGACATTCCCGGCAGAGATGATATGCTCCTGTCTCACATAAGCGCGCTGGGCGCTATACGAAGCGAGATACCCGCTATCCAGTCGGGCGAGTACAAAAAGATAGACCTTAAAAATCAGACCTTCCTGTATCAGCGTGAACTGAACGGTCAGGTGGTTTATATCGCTCTTAACATATCCGACGGGGATTACACATTTAATTTCGACTGCAAATACGGGGAGATCGCAGACCGCCTTACAGGCAGGCATTTTTCCGTAAATGGCGGCAGGGCAAGCGTTACCGTTCCCAAAAATCATTCAATGATACTGGTGGATTCCGCTCTTGCTACAAAGCCTGTTGACATTGCGCCTGTGACCAAAACCGAGAAAGCTCCCGAGCCTGTTAAGGCTGAACCGGTTAAGGTTGAACCTGTTCATATCGAGCCTGCTCCTGCTCCGGAGCCTCCCGTACAGAAGGGCACGCCCTCCGCAGGGATTCCCGAGGGACGGCATATTGTGATAGGCGGACGTTACCGTCATTTCAAGGGCGGCGAATATGTGGTGCTGAATGTGGCTCACGATCACGAGAACTACGAGGAACAGGTGGTTTATATGCAGACTACCGATAAGCCGAGGGTTTGGGTGCGTCCTCTGAAAATGTTCTTAGAAGATGTGAACGACCACGGAAACATCAAGCCAGGTTTGAATTTATAGGAAATATGGAGTAAATATTTTAAGCAGCGGGGCATTGTATTTTAAAGAAACGCCGGTTAAATCATTTTTTAAGCTTTTAAAGTTTTGAAAAAATTAATCGGCATTTCCTATGCTTTACAGGGCTTGGGTACAGCCTTTTTCGCTGATAAATAAAAATATGGAATTTATTTTGACGGGAGGAAATGAAAATGTCAAAATACATCAGATCGGCAGCCGAAAATGATTTTATTAAAAAATTTCGGTGCGTTTGTTATGCAATGGGCAGAAAAGATTTCGTAAACGATCACCCTCGCAGCTTCTTTGAAGTGAGAGGGGAAGATCGCTGACCGCAGACATGGAGGTGACGGGATATGAAGATCGATCGCCTTATCGGTATACTTTCGATCCTTTTGCAGCGGGAGCGTGTAACGGCTTCGGAGCTTGCGGAGGAATTTGAAGTGGCAAGACGCACCATTGACAGAGATGTGGAGGATCTTAACAGAGCGGGCATTCCCGTAGCAGCCCAGCGGGGCAAGGGCGGGGGACTTTACATAATGGACGGCTACACCCTTGACAAGACTCTTCTGAACCGCACGGAGATGCTGGCAATCTTAACGGGGCTGAAAAGCCTTGACAGCGTTGAGGGCACCAACAGATACCGACAGCTTATGAACAAGCTCTCCTCGGACGGAGGAAAAGAGACCGACAGCATGATAATTGACCTGTCCATGTGGAGCAAGGACGCTATAGCCCCAAAAATAGAGCTTATGCGGACTGCCATTGAAAAGTGCGAGACCGTGCGCTTTGAGTATATTTCCCCCGAGGGCACGACTAAGAGGGAGATAGAGCCGTACCGCCTTGTTTATCAGTGGTCAAGCTGGTATGTGTGGGGCTGGTGCAAGACCAGAGAGGATTACCGTATGTTCCGTTTGTCGAGGATAACGGGTGCAGAGGCAACGGGGAATATTTTCGAGAGCAGGGTCATTCCCGAATACAGCTGCGACAAGCTGCGTCACACCAAGGGCGGGCTTTCCGTGACGGTTCGGTTCGACAAATCGGTAAAATGGCGGCTGGCTGATGATTTTGGGGCGGAGAACATCAACGAGGACACGGACGAGCTGACTCACACCTTTAACTGGTCGGACACGTCGTCGCTGTTCTCCTATATCCTCACATTCGGCGATAAAGCGGAGATAGTTTCGCCCAAAAAGCTGCGGCAGGAATT
The DNA here is from genome assembly GCA_947175005.1 of uncultured Ruminococcus sp. GTDB lineage: Bacteria > Bacillota > Clostridia > Oscillospirales > Ruminococcaceae > Huintestinicola. The sequence continues at coordinate 5,070 of CAMWLD010000020.1, forward strand.
TACAGAGTTTGCGGAAAAAATTCTGAAGATATATAAATGACCGAATATGATATTTTAAGCAAGGCAGGAAATGCCTTGCTTTTTTCTTTGGGGAATAAAACGGTTTTTTGAGGCTTTGGATTTGCAATGCTTCGACTGCCGACAGGTTATCGGGAAAATTTTTCGCTTTCCGACACTTTACGAAAGTTGTTGACAGTTATTTCATATTATGGTATAATGTGTATTATATTACAGTTTAGAGTACGAAAGGAACAGTTTTATATGGCACTTATAAAATGCCCGGAATGCGGGAAGAAAGTATCGGATATGGCGAAAGCTTGTCCGAAATGCGGAATGCCTTTGGATAACTTAAACACTACCGATATTGATAAAGAAGTGGTTTCGGGAAACAGTACGGTTATAAAAAAGGTTCAATCTAAAAAAATTTTAATAATTATTGCGGCTTGTTTGTTGGCTTTGATTGCAGTATTTCTTATTTATTTATATGGCGGCTCGCAGTACAAATTAAAAGATACGGTAATAACTGAGTTGGAACTTGATTATGCCGACATAGAGACTATTAATAGGTCATATGGTGAATTAGATCGAAGGTGTAAAATAGCTCAATTGATTAATTTAACTCTTAGCGAAGATGTTTCGGAAAATATGAGTTATACAAGCAATTATCTATTAACATATTATGATTCAACACATGATTTAGATAAGAGTTTACATTTATCATATCTTAGTGATCCATTTTCATTTTATGATGAATTTGTTGAAAAATATTATAATGAATCTGACATAAAAAATTATCATAACAAAAAAACAAATGATGAATACCGAGCCAAAATCCAAGAGGCTCTTAGAAAAGTAAAAGAGGATTATTGCGAGTAAGCTTGTTTTTTATCAAAATCACCGCACTCTAAATAATATTTTACCAACAGGGAGGCATAATATATAACAGAACTTTCTTTGCGAAAGGACTGATCTGCTGATATTATGAAGAAAAAATATATCCTCCCCGGGTTGATAATTTTCACGGGACTTGCGCTGATATTCCGCCCGACCCTTATCACAGGGATAATTGATACCCTTTGGTGCGCCGCCCTGCCTGTTTTCACGGGGATAATTATTACCGCCGTTATGAACCCCGCCGTAAATGCTGTTGAAGATTTTTTCGGAAAGCTGCCTCATAGGGGAAATTCTCCGAAAAAATGGCGCAGACCCGCTGCCATAACCGTTGCTTACCTGCTTGCCGCCGCCGTCATTGCCGCCGTTATCAGTATAATAATCCCACGCCTTGGCGACAGCATACGCCTTTTCATAAACAGCTTTGACGGCTATTACAGCCTTTTCCGTGAACGGGCGGACAAAATAATCGGCAGCAAGGGAGTCATAAACCTCTTTGACAGGATAGCAAAGACCGTTTCCGAGGAATTCCCCGAAATGCTCGGACGAACCTTTACCGCCACTGCGGGCTTTATCAAGGCAGCGGGCAATTTTATCGTGGGAGCGGTGCTTTCGGTCTATATCTTAGCGGAAAAACACGTGATAATGGATTTTCTCGGGGGAGCGGCAGCCGCTGTGATAAGCGATAAAAAACTTAAAAAGCTATCCCATTGCCTGCGGGTCATTTACGATTCTCTTACCAATTTCATCAGCGGGCAGATAACCGAGGCGGTCGTCCTGGGCACTCTCTGCTTTGCGGGAATGGTGCTGTTTCGTTTTGATTATCCGCTGCTTATCAGCGTGATTATCGGCGTTACCGCCCTTGTGCCCGTGGTAGGGGCGTTTGTGGGGGCGATACCGTCGGTGTTTGTGCTGTTTCTTGTCAAGCCCTCGTCGGCGCTGTGGTTTGTCATTTTCATTATAATTTTGCAGCAGCTGGAAAATAATCTCATTTATCCAAAGGTCGTGGGCAAAAGCGTGGGACTGCCGCCTTTGCTTATTCTTATTGCCATAATCGTGGGCGCAGAGCTTGGCGGCGTTTCGGGGATAATGCTGGGCATTCCGCTGCTGTCCGCCGCCTACACTCTTGCACGGGAAAAGCTGCTGGAAACAAGGGGGAGCTGATGAAGTTATCGGCATTTGTACGTGAAGATGAAAAAAGAAGAAAAAATTTCTCGTTAAATTGTTATTTATCGAGATTTTTTCTTTTTTATGCCTAAAATTTGCAATGCCTATTGATTTTCGTGAAAAGATGTGTTATAATTTAAGTTAAGGCTTAAGGAAAATGTTTTCGGGAAGCCGAAAACCCTTGAAATTTCCCGTAAACGCCTACAAATGCTTAGAAAGGAATGGCTGAAAATGGGTCTTTTCGACAAGGAAAGCAAAAAGAAAAAGCAGGATCAGGTGGAGCTTCAGAATATTGTGCTTGATATAGACGAGAAAAAGTTACAGGTTTCCGAGGAATTTCTCGGACAGATGACCAAAATTTACATAAGCAGGTATATGAAGGTCGTCAACGAACACATTGCGGATATGGGCAGGCTGTCCTCCATTGCTCTGCTGTTCAAAAAATATGAGATCATAAACAAAAATCTTGATATGCTCATTAAAATAGAGCCTTACTACAGATACAAGAACGTTACCCCCTCGGAATACAAGCTTGAAGTGGAGGAAAAGCTGGAGCATTTTATAAATTCCCTTATCGCAAGGGAATGGAAGAAGGTAAAGCCCTCAAACACCTCCGTGCGGGACGATCCTGCGCTGGAAAGCAAGGTGCGCAAGTTCTTTGCGGGCTTCGACCCCTTTAAGTCAAAAATGCCCCAGGGTTCTCTCGACCTGCTGGAAAGCCTTTATGAGAGCGCATTCCCCGAGGAGGCAAAGACCTCGGCGGATAAGGCTGCCGAAGCGGCTGCCGCGGCAATTGCAGAGGCTGAAAGCGAGAGCATGAATGTTTTTGTGGAGGAAACCTTTGAGGATCTTTCCGAGGCTGCCGCCCCTGCGGAAGAGGAGACGCCTGCGGAATAAATTTCCGGCAGATATTGTAACTCTGCCGGGGGTGATAATGCCGAAAGTCTATAAAACAGCGGTGAAAATAGGTGAAAGCGGATTTTTAAAGAGCTGTTGCCTCCCGCATAAATTTTGAATACAGGAGTAAATTATTATGAAAAAATCAAGTAAATTTGCAAGGCCAATTGCGCTGGCTGCTGCGCTCATTATGTCTGTTTGCGCTTTCTCCGCCTGTTCGGGCACGGCAAAAAACACGGTCAATTCCATTGACGACCTTGCGGGCAAGCACATAGGCGTTCAGCTGGAAACTGTGGGGGACGTTCTTGCCTCCGACATTGAGGGAGCGGACGTGGAGCGCTACACCAAGGGTGCGGACGCTATCCAGGCGCTAAAGCAGGGGGCTATCGACGCTGTTATAATCGACAACGATCCCGCAAATGTATTTGTTTCCCACAATTCCGATATCAGGATACTGGACGAGGCTTTTGCCGATGAGGAATATGCCATTGCCGTTCGGAAAGGCAACACCGAGCTTCTGGATAATATAAACAACGCTTTGGCGGAGCTTAAAGCGGAGGGCGTACTGGATAATATCAAAGCTAACTGGATAGGGGATTCGGCTACGGGCAAGCCCTATGTATTCCCTGACGGCACATTCCCCGACGGCGGAATGGAGCCTACAGAAAAGCTTGTTATGGCAACAAATGCGGAGTTCCCCCCTTATGAGCTTATGGTAGGGGAGGACGTAGGCGGCTTTGATGTAGATATGATGAGAGCCGTTTGCGCTAAGCTCAATATGGAGCTGGAAATTAAAAATATGGAGTTTGACACCATAATCACCGCGGTGGAATCGGGCACGGTTGACGTGGGCGTCGCAGGAATGACGATAACGGACGACCGTAAGGAAAGGGTGGATTTCTCCGACCCTTACACCACCTCACAGCAGGTCGTAGTCGTAAGAAAATAAGGAGTGTTACCGGTAATTTATTCAAGGAGAAGATTTTATGTTTTGCACATACTGCGGCGGTGAGCTGCGGGAGGGCAGCGAATTCTGCACCAAATGCGGGCAGAAGATAAGCCCCGGGTATATCCCGCAGCCTGCCGTTCCTGTCGGGGGAAATGGGTCTGCAAGAGTAGATTATGCAGAGCCGTCTTTTCAGATAAGGTGCGTCGGCTGCAATGAGATAATAGGTGATGAGGCGCACCCGGTGAACAACTGCCCCTACTGCGGCAGGGTGCAGGGGCTGAATATTGCCGTTGACCCGGGCAGCGTAAACGGTGGATATACCGGGCAGACCATTATGCCGGGAAATTACGGTGGTGCCGGATACAATAATGGTCACGGCAGCGGCAGCAGTGCCGGAAGAAAAGCCCGCGAGCCTTACGGCGGTGTCGGCAAGCGAATGGCAATTGCCACTGCGTGCTTTGCAATTGCTGTCGTTTGTTTTATAATAGCGGGCATAACAGGCTTAGTTAAAGATGAATTCGTGCATGAAGAGATAATATGGCCGCAGTCGGGACTTTCCCAAATGATCCCTGGAATGGAGGGACCGGGGGAAATTTACCGTGACGGCAGCGATTCATTTTCGGCGGATATTTACGAAATAAGCAAGTCCGATTATGCGACCTATGTGGAGCAGTGCAAGTCGAGCGGCTTTGATGTGGACGTGGTAAAGGATTACGACAGCTTTTACGCCTACAATGCCGAGGGGTACAAGCTGACTCTTGACTATTACGACTACAGCGACGAGCTTAGCATAAGGCTCACAGCCCCTATTGCCATGCGTAAAATAACGCTGGCGGACAAAGGACTGGGAGGGCTGCTTCCCGAGCTTCCCTCGGATATGGGATATATAGAGACCGAAACGGAAAGCTACATGAATTTCTATCTGGGCGAGGTCACAAGAGAGCAGTATGACGAATTTGTCACCTCCTGCATTTCAAACGGCTTTGATTATGAATACAGCCGCAGCGGGGATTATTTTTACGGCGACAACGGAGACGGCGTTTCCCTAACCGTGCAGTATGTGGGAAACAATACTATTGAGATAATGCTGAATGATTAAGAAACCGCTGCTCAAGGCTTTTCCCCCGCCTACGGCGGGGGAAAAGCCTATCTCTCCTATATAATAGTTTTTTCCTAAAAGTACAAGAAGCATTAAGGCAGGATGAATTTGCTCATCCTGCCTCGTTTTTTATGATTATTTAGTGTGCGTAGACATCATCATTCCACTCGGCGGGAGCGGGATATGTATCGTCATTTCTTCGGTTCATGGTCTCCACCAGATAGTAAAATTCGTTTTTGTACTCGTCAGCTTTGTAATCATACCGAGAAAGCTGCTCCAGAACGCCGTCGTAGCTTATATCATTGCAGTAGCGGCTGACGCGCAGTATCATTCCGAAACGTGCGCAGGCGGAAGCAAAGTTAAGACGTTCGCTCATTTCGCTCCTGTGATCCTGTGCAGATACGGGATAGGCAAGCAGACTGCTTGTGTCCCCGTCGGGCTGCTTGTAGCGAATGCTGAGTGTCAGCAGGTCTGTGCTGTCGGCGGTCACTGTCGTTTCGGCTTTTTGAGAGTATTTCAGCTCAGTATCGCCCATGTCCGTATCACTGTCGGCAGGGATTATTTCATAAAGCACGGTCACGCTGTGGCCTGCGCCCACTTCTCCTGCGTCCTTTGTGTCGTCCGCAAAGTCACGGTCGGCAAGCTTGCGGTTCTCATAGCCTATAAGGCGGTAGCCCTTGACCTGTGCGGGGTTGAACTCTATCTGGAATTTAACGTCCTTAGCGGCGGTGAACAGCGTGCCGCTCATTTCGTCCACCAGCACTTTTTTGGCCTCACGCTCACTGTCAATGTAGGAATAATTTCCGTTGCCATGGTCAGCGAGAGCCTCCAGACGGTTGTCCTTGTAGTTGCCGGTGCCGAAGCCCAGCACCGAAAGGAACACGCCCGTTTCACGCTTTTCTTCAATAAGCCCCGTCAGCTCGTCAACCGAGGAAAGCCCCACATTAAGGTCGCCGTCGGTTGCAAGGATAACGCGGTTATTGCCCCCCTCAATGAAATATTTTTCCGCGATCTCATAGGCGGTCACTATCCCCGCCGCCCCTGCGGTAGAGCCTCCCGCCGAGAGACTGTCGATAATTTCCAGCACTTTTTTGCGGTCGCCGCCGTCCGCACCCTCCAGCAGTACAGCGTCCTCTCCCGCATAGGTCACAATGGATATCCTGTCCTTTTCGCTTAAATTATCCGTAAGCATGGAAAAGGACTTCTGCACCAGCGGCAGCTTATCCGAGGAATACATAGACCCGCTCACGTCAATGAGGAAAACAATGTTCATAGGTTCTCTGCCCGCTAACAGGCTGTCGGTGCTTTTGGTGGACAGACCTGCCATAAAAAGCTTTGTTTCGCTGTTCCAGGGGCAGTCCGCATACTCGGTGTACACCGAAAAGGGTTCGCCGTCAAGGGGCTCGCTGTAATCGTAATTGAAATAATTTATAATTTCCTCTATCCGCACAGCGTCGGGATTAATGTCCTGTCCGTCATATATCATACGCCTTAGATTTGCATAAGAGGCAGTGTCCACATCTGCGGAAAAGGTGGAAAGCGGACTTTGAGAAACCGCAATAAATCCGTTTTCCTGCACACCGTCATATTCCTCTGTATTGACACCGGGAGGCATAATATAGCCATTGTCTGTTCTGTTGACGGAAGCGTCCATAAGCTGTGAAGCGTCCGTATGCTGTAATATTCCCTGCCAGTCGGCAGCGGGAGCGGCAAAGTCCTCGGCCGCACCCTCCAATGCCGTATAATCATCTGACGGTGAATAAGCGTAGTCGTTGGCAGTCATGATCGGGACAGTATCTGCGGTAGTATAAGTTCGATTTTCATAGTAGCTGTCGCTGTCATTGCTGCCGCAGGCTGTAAATGATGTCACGAGGGTAATTGCCGTTATGGCTGCATATATTTTCCTGAAATTTTTCATAATATCAGATCCTTTCGTGTTGTAGTGAAAACGGTCAACAACAGGGGATCGTGGGGCATTACGGGGACAGAGAAATTTTATTGGATGCGAGGGTCATAAGTCAATCGGTCACCCTGTGACCCTTCTCCATTTTTCAAACAGGTCGTCAAGGGAGCTTTCCGCCGTGATGTTCATACGGTCAAAGAAGAAATCGTCGGGGTAAACCTGCGGATAGTCTATTGAAGCGCCGCTTTCCGCAAATTCCCAGCCGTTGTGGCAGACTATCTGCCTGTCGTCGGTAAATTCTATCTGTGGGGCATTGCCGAAAGCCACCGTCCTCTCGCCTTCCGTTTCGCTTATGGGCAGCAGATATTCTCTTCCCGTCCGCAGGGCATAAGGGGAGCGGGAAACTATCGGGACAGTGCGGTCTATCTCGGAAATATCGTCGCTGATAAAGTGTATGACCTCCACCACATACCGCATGGCGCTGTCTATTTCTTCTGCGGAAATTATCCTGCAGTCAAGGAAATAATCCGTGTCCGCCAGTACATTTTCCTCCACAAAATATTCCTCGTCCACATCATATGGGGTATTCGTGGCAAGAGGGCTGTCGGTGGGAGAAAGCTGCAATACCTCATAGCTGTCCGCATAGTCGCAGCGGGTGCTGTAATTCCAGGAGGAAACGGCGGTAACGGTGCTTTCAATTTGTTCGGGAATCCCGTCCTCTGCGTCGCTGTTATCAAGGTTGTTTTCTTCTGCTCCTTGGTCGGCATCAAGTCCGGCGTCACGCTCATCAAGGGCATTTTCATAATAATCAGTATTGGCGGAATTTTCCATTTGGGTGGAGTCGTTGGCCGAAATTCCCCGCAGACCGATCGCCGCAATAAACAGGGCTGCAATGCAGGCGGCAGCACGCAGGGGGTGCTTTTTCGGAGCGTCGCATTCTGCCATTGCCTCGGTAAAGGGCGAAATGTCGCTGCTCTCCGGGTCGCTAACGGAAATTTTTTCCCAAAGCTTATCCATATCGGGGCAGCTTTTTTCCAGAGCTTCTATGTATTTTTCACTTAATTTTTTGTTACTCATATCTGCGCCTCCCCGTATAATTTTTTAAGCTTTTTTATTCCCGAATTGTACCGCCAGGCGGCAGTGCCTATGGGAACGTGCATTATATCCGCGATCTCCGAAAGGGTGAAGCCGCAGTAGACCTTTAAATTAACGGTCTCCCGCTCGGCCTCATTCAAAGCGGCAAGCATTTGTTCAACATTTACCTGCTCTGTGACCCTTTCCTCTGTGTCGGTGCTTTCCGCTTCCTCGGTGAATTTTTTATCCTCCGAGGAGGGAATATCCCGACGGTTTTTCCTAAGATAATCCACCGCCAAATTCCTTGCGGAGATCATCAGCCATTTTTTGTGCCCTGTACCGCTGCGGTAAACGTCCGCCGCTTTTTTGAACCGCAGAAAAAATTCCGAAAGAATATCCTCTGCGGTATCCGGGCTGCCGCATACCGACAGCGCGGCGGAATATACAAGCTTGCCGTATTCCCTGTAAATAGGCGCAAGTCCCTGCATATTCCCCTGCCGCAGCAGGTCGATACATTCTGTAAATCCCGTTTCAGTCATCTGCTTTTTAACACCCCCGCCGCTTTTTCATCATGCCCTGTTGATGAAATTTAACAGCAAATAATTATAGTGCGATTTTCTGACCCGTGTTCTGACCGTTTTCATTTATATACACGTTTGGGCTGTGTCATTTTTATGGCTTTTAATTGTAAATATTTTGTGAACATAAAAAGGGTTCGGAAATTTTCCCGAACCCTTTATTTCAATGCCGGAATTAATTATATCCGCCTGTCATTCGCTTGCCTTGTTCAGTTTATCCAGCAGGGACTTTTTCGCCTTGAAGTTATCCAGCACGCCTCCTGCCAGCAGATCCATTCTGTAGGCAATGTACTCGTCATAAAGGGGAGCGTCGAATACATTCTCCTGAACGTACCCGTTAAAGTCGGCTCCGTTCATATTTCCGCTCATAAGAATAAGAGTCTGCTCCAGCTTCAGCGCACGGCGCTCCTTTTCGGTAACATTCGCAGAGGAAAGCCTCTTGAGCTTATCCAGCACGGAAATTTTATCCCGCCTTATGGTGATATTTTCGCTTTCTATCCCCGCAATTTCCCTTATGGGATTGGTGACAAAGATCTCGTCCGCAAAGGGGAAATCCCCCTTGGGCACGTCTGCCGAAATATACATATCCCTGTCAAGCACGGGATAAATGAGCTCCTCATAAACGGGCGCAAACCAGTAACCTTCATTATCCCTGAATATCAGCGGATATTTGTAGCAAAGATCGTTGCCGCCAAGAGAGCTGTCGTTGCAGGGGGCTTTCTCGGTGGTGTAGAAGCTGTTGAAGTCCGCAGCGCACTTTGCGGAAACCAGCTCGTCTATCTTTTCTGCGCTGTAATCGCCCGTGTCGTCTGTATCGCCGTTCAGGAAGAACCTGTTTCCCGCCGAGATCTTCTGATAAAGCTCCTCGGAAAACTCCGCCACATTGGTGTATTTCCCGAAAAAGTCCGAGAAGAAGGAGGCGGAAACATCATCGCTGATAAGCTCCACATCGTCCTCCTTGTCCCTGCGGTAATGGCCTTTTATGTAGTCGGAAATACGCTCCTTCATCTTTTCCGTTTCCGCGTCCGACAGGGGAGGGAATTCCAGTCTGTCAAAAATTATCGCCATGGTAAGCTCTGTAGGCACAAAACCGTTCAAATACTTGAATCTGTCATTAGGCAGCAGCAGCGCCATTTTGGGCAGTATCTTCTGCTGTTCGGAAATGGACGTAGGTATCTTATTTGACATTACTCCCAGATACGCCAGCATTTCCGCATACTTTTTCATTATCTCCGCTTCTTTAAGGTAGTTGAAATAGTACCCGTAAACATATCCCTTAAAGAAGTCCTTAACGCTCTTGTAAACCGTGGGGTTACTGTTTATCTCCGCCTTAAAGCCGTCTATAAGGGGCTTTACATTGGTGCAGTCCACCCTGTCATTGCCGCCGAGAAGCGCCTTTATAATGTCCTCCTGGGATTTATAGAAAAGCCTTCCCAAGCTGTGGCAGCAGCTGTCCTTGTCAGCCTTCACAGCCCCTGTGCGCTCTTCGTTGAAGGACCATATAAGATACGCTCTGTGCATATTTTTCAATGTCTCTTCCGACTTTTCCGTTAAGTCCTTTTCGTCTATCTTCCAGTTGGAGGATAAATGCCCCGTGTCGGAAAATTCCTTTAATATAGCCTCTGTCTCTGATACACAGCTGACGCTGCCGACGA
>CAMWLD010000021.1 GCA_947175005.1 uncultured Ruminococcus sp.
TTTGCCTTCTATACATCTTCCGCAATCTCCATGCCCTGTACGCTTTCTGACCAGTTCCTGCATTGCTGCGGATTCATTCGACAAAACAGGATCTAAATATTCATCATATTGAACGCATATTCGCATATTCCAATCGCCGTTTTCCGATTTACCGACCGAGCCCCACCGTTTTCCCTTATATTTACCGTTAATGTTTATCTTGTTTTCTTTCAGCCATTCAAGAAATTCTTCCATTATAAATATTCCTTTCTAAGGAAACGCCGGTTAAATTGCTTTTAAAAATGGCTATGGGTGGCGGTATTTCCCACCGCCATGGTCATAAATGACCTCGGGGGAAATACCTTTAATCAGCAGTTTCCTAAATATATATTCTTACCCGAAATATGCCGTAAACGCAAAAAAGAAGCCGATCGATCAATAAACAGTCGGCTTCTCTCGTCATTATTATGGAGCTGGAAACGTGACTTGAACACGCGACCTGCGCATTACGAATGCGCTGCTCTACCAACTGAGCTATTCCAGCAAATTGAATTGTAAATTTTATTTGAACGAGCTGTTGAAATTTTCTTGAGATTTTTCCGCTGCCCATTCACCGTTATCCTTGTAATTGCCGAAAAAACGCTGATCTATGGGAAAAAACTCGGAAATTGTTTCCGTTCAAAATCAAGTATATATACATTATACATTAAAATTCCCCGATTGTCAAGAGAAATTTATAAAAAATTATTATAAAAAAAGTTTGAATTTTGTCGGAAAGTGTGATATAATGTTATTGTGGAAAAAATTTAGGAGCTTGAATACAATTCGGAGGATATATGTCTGATCGTAATGCAAATTATGCCGGAATTATGGAATGCGCTGCAATTATCTTTCTTGCCGTTCTGTTAGGCTGTATGCTTTTTCTCCGTTTTTCATTTAACGAAAAGGATGCAGCACCCAAAATTTTCGGGTTTACCGTATATCAGACTCACAGCTTATATATGGAACCGAAAATTCCCAACGGTACGGTCATTCTGGCAAAGGAGACGGAAACCGGCAGCATATCGAGGGGCAGCGTGGTGTTGTGCAGGCTTGAAGAAGCTGTGGTGCTTACGAGAGTTGTCGGGGTGGAAAACGAAAACGGCATAATGACTTACGAGGTGCAGTTTGATAATGGTGCCGACTCTTTTAAAATATCCGAGGAAAGCATTATGGCAAAAGCTGTTGGGCAAAGCGCACAAGCGGGCAGTGTGCTGGGTTTTGTTGATTCAGCGTCGGGCAATTTGTGTATGATCTTAATTTTCTTCCTCATTTTATTTGTTTTCGGTATGCGAATAAGACGAAAAAGTCTTGAATCCGTGACAGAATAGTTTTATAACGCTGTTATTTATAACAATGTTATCGGGAAGCCGCAATGCCGTTTTCGGGCATTGGAGCTTTGCGCTTTTGAGCAGAGCATTTTTACAAAATATGTATTGATTGATTTTTAAATATATTTCGGAGGGCGTTATGTCTAATAATAAAAAGAAGATCGCAAATATTATTGAGGGCGTTGTTATTGCTATTCTGATAGCGCTTATAGGCAGTATGCTGTTTCTGTACTTTTCCTTTGGGGAGAAGGGGGCTGCGCCGAAGGTTTTCGGTTACACCATTTACCACACCCATGCTACGAACATGGAGCCGAAGATCCCTGCGGGTACGGTCATTTTTGCCAAGGAGTCGGAGATCGACAATATAAAAGCGGGCAGCGTTGTGCTCTGCAATATTGATGATAGGACTGTGCTTACGCGAGTGGTGCAGCTGGTGAACGAAAACGGCGTTATGTCCTATGTGGTGCGGTTTGATACTGCAAGCGAGGATATTACATATAAGATTCCTCGTGAAAGTGTTATTGCAAGGGCTGTGCGGCAGGATGAGCATATGGGTGCGCTTCTTGATTTTGCCACATCTACCAAGGGGATCATGATAGTGATTATTATCCCCAGCTTTATTATAATAGTGTTCCAGATAATCCGCATTGTGAATGCAAAGCGGGTCGAGGAGGACGCATATTCCCTTGACGATCTGGATGAGATAATGCTTGACCATGATGACGATACAGCCGATTCGTTTTTTAGCGAGCCGGAGGTAAAGCAGCCTGCGGCAGCACCCCCGAAGCCTGAGCCGGAGGCTGTTATAAGAATAGTACGGGACGACAGTGCGGAGCCGGAGGTAAAATTTGCGGGAGACGCTCCCAGGCAGGTGCTAAGTGTTGACAAAAACGGCAAGGCGGAGCTTAAATTCACCGAGGTGGATAAGTCGCAGCTTTTCACATATGATAATCTCGAAATAACGGGCGGGAAAAGGGAAGAGCCTGCAAATGCCGAAAGTGCGCGGATAGATCTTCAGAAGGAGAGCAGACCAAAGGAAAGCGTTCCCAATTTTATGAGCAATGTGCTGCCGGAGAAAATAGCAGTGGCGGCGGGAAATGTGGGGCAGTCCGTAAATGAAACGCCTGCGCCCAAGGCTGTGAAAAGGCCTGTGAGAAAAGCAGCGGTAAGCGGAGATAATGGGGAGAAAATGGCATTTACCTCAAATTCGTTTGCTTCAAACACATCTGCTGCAAATACAGCTGTCGAAAATGCCGCCGCTAATGCAGCAGCTGCATCAGCAAGTGCGCCTGCGGGCAATAATGCCGACAGGGCAGCTTCTCCCGCTCCTGCGGTTGTAAGGACAAGAGAGGAAAGGGCGGCAGCAAGCGCTGCACAGGCCATTCCCGCAAAGGCTGTAGTTCCCAAGGAAAAGCTTGCGCCGCCTCCCAAAAAGAGCAATGGCAAGACCATAAGCGAGCTTATGAGCATAATAGACGCAGAGGAGTCAAAGCTTAAATGAATTATATGAAAATTGCTGTTGATGAGGCAATAGAGGGCATAGCAAAAGGCGAGGGAGGTCCTTTCGGGGCTGTGGTGGTAAGGGACGGCAGGGTGATAGGCAGGGGACACAACCGTGTGCTTGCCGACTGCGACCCCACTATGCACGGAGAGGTGGCTGCCATAAGAGACGCATGCAAGGCAGAGGGTGTTCACAGTCTGAAAGGGGCGGTTCTGTACACTACTGCGTATCCTTGTCCTATGTGCATGTGCGCCGCCATGTGGGCGAATATTGACAAGATAGTTTACGGGTGCACTGCCGAGGATACGGCGGAGATAGGCTTCCGTGATGAGGATTTCTACAGCGCTTTCGGGTCGGGGGATTTTCCCTGTACCTTGGTTTGCGAGGGCAGGGAGGAATGCCTGGAGGTGTTCGGGGAGTATAAGGGGAAAATTTATTGATAGAGTGTAACAATTGCATATAATGATAATGAAAATTCCCTGCCGGATTTTATTTCGGCAGGGAAAATGTAAAATCTAATTGCACAGCGCATTTATCTATTTGGTTTTAGGAAAAGACTGCGTGGTTACATATTTATTCTTGTATTCCGTAATGCTGTGTTTGTTTGCTCCGTTGTCTGTGCTTACGGTTACGACTTTTCGCCCGCTCGGTGTGATTTTGGCGTGCATTTCGTCCCCGGGCTTATTTAGAATATTTCCTAAACCACCTGTCATAGCTGCTAAATTATTTTTCATGCTGTTTTCTCCTTTACTGTAGAATTTAATATTCGGGTTAAGCCTGTTTTGCAAAGTCGTTGGCAATTGCCCAGCCAACTGCCTCGGTAATGCCTGCGGCAGTTGTTGCATTAATTGCGTTGCCGATTACAGGAATCCATCCGATCAAAACCTGTGAGAGTGTTCTTCCTGCTAATGCCGCTAATTGAGAGGCAACAAGAGATTTAGCAAATGCTTCGGTTATTTCCTGGTCGAAAACCCTGCCCAAGCCTACTACCATTGTGATTTGGATAGGCGTTATTATGGCGTTGTCCGAGCCGGGCAGCTGGGCTAAGCCCAAACCTACCCCTCCGGCAGCTGCCGAGGCAGCGTGTATTATTGCATGACATTTTGACCTTTCTTCATCTGACATATAGCTCATAATGTATCATTCACTTTCGTTGATTATTAAATTTTATTGGAAGATTTTTCCTGTAATTATATTATAACTCAAAACTTCGAGTTTGTCAAGCAAATTAAGTAGAATTTTAGACTTTTGTGTAATATTACAAAAAATAAGGAGGCATTTTGTTGGATTTTTACGAAAGATTACGGCAACTATGCGGCGAACAAAATACAACTGTAACAAAAATGCTTCACGAAGTTGGTTTAAGCAGTGCAAATACAGGATATTGGAAAAAGGGTCAGCTACCAAAAGGAGACGCATTGCTGAAAATTTCCGATTATCTTCATGTTTCTATTGATCTGCTCCTAACCGGAAAAATTTTATCGGATTTGAATGAGGACGAAATAAGATTGGTTGAAATATATCGCTCCGTTCCCGAAAAAGCTCAATATAAAGTATTATGTGACTTTGAAAATGCTTGTCAAAAGGAAATTGAAAAATTGAAACGTAAATAGATTTATTAATAAATATAAATGATCCCCTGCCGATAGTCACCGACAGGGGATCATGCTTTATAACAATTATTACGATAGAAGTAACAGGCAGTGCATTATACCTTGAATATTGCGATCTTCTGCCGCAAAGCGGAAGCCTGGCCGTTAAGCTGCTCGCAGCTTGCGGCGCTCTCTTCCGCAGTGGCGGTGTTCTGACGGATAACAACGGAAATGCTGTCTATCTCCGTCTTTACCTGCTGCACCGACTCGGACTGCTTGCTGGTCTGTGCGGCTATGTTCTTTATAAGTTCGTTGGTCTCGTTGGTTATCTCGATAACCTGCGTCATAGCCTCCGCCGTGCTGTGGGCTATAGCCGAGCCGTTGTTGACTGCCTCGATACAGCTGCTGATAAGAGAGGATGTGCTGCTGGCTGCCTCTGCCGATTTTGTGGCAAGGTTACGTACCTCGTCGGCAACCACCGCAAAGCCCTTGCCCGCAGCGCCTGCCCTTGCTGCCTCAACTGCTGCGTTAAGGGCAAGGATATTGGTCTGGAATGCTATATCCTCAATTGTCTTGATTATCTTGCTGATACTGTCTGCGCTGCTCTGAATGTTATCCATAGCCGCAAGCATATCCTTGACCTGATTGTTCTGCATATTGACCATTTGCAGGGAATTGTTGGAAAGCTCCTGCGCCTTTTCGGAATTCTGCGCGTTGAGCATGATATTGTTCGTAATTGCTTCCACCGAAGCCGAAAGCTCCTCTGCGGAAGACGCCTGCTTTGTGCTGCCCTCGGCAAGCATTGACGAGCCTGTAGAGATCATCTGCGAGCCGCTTAGTACCTCGTCCGCTGAGGCGTTTATTCCCTTGATAACGTCCTTCATGCGTTTATTGAGGGCTGCCGCCGACTGCTCTATACCTTCAAAATTTCCCTTGTATTCCAGCTGTGAGCGGTAGATAAAGTTGCCCTTGGACATTTCCTGCATAAGTGTGGTAATGTCGGAAATATATTCGCTCAAGGTGAACATAGCCTCCGACAATGCCCCAGCAACATCGCCTATCTCATTATTGGGCATTTTAAGATTTGTTCTGTTGGATTTAAGGTTGCCCGCTGCCATATTGGTAGCCATAGTCCTTACTGCGGTCACAGGGGTAACTATCTGCTTTACAATGAATACCGCCATAAATCCACCGGAAAGGAGCATTATAACAACGCCTATGATAATACCGTCCGTTACGGCGCTTTTTCTGCTCTCGAGAACGCTTGTCATAGGTGCGCCTGTGAAGTAAGCTCCTAGTATAGTGCCATTCTCATCATAAAGGGGAGTGTATGTAGCCATATAGTTTGAGCCAAGTATCACAGTGTCCTGCTGATAGAAATTTCCCTTTTTGACTACGGTTTCGTAAATGCTGTCGTTCATGGTAGTGCCCACAGCCCTTTCGCCGCTGGACTGGATAATGGATGTGGAAATACGTGTATTATCGCAGAAAAGGGTCGCCTGGCTGCCTGTCTGCTCGTGTACCGAATCAACGATACTGTTGTCGGTATAGTCATAGCCTGTAAGTATCAGAGAACCCTCATCGTCTACGGTAATGGTCCTGTAGTACATATAACATTTGCTGTCGGTAAAGAGTCCGTTTTTGCGCGTTGCAAAAGCGTCGGATATACTCGAATCGGAAATGTTACAGTTGGTTGTTTTCATTACTATATTTCCCTGCGAATCGGCAAATACTGCAAAAATGCCCTCGGATTTTTCCAGCGCCTCCCATCTGGTGGCTATGGAAGCCGTGTCGCCGCCGGCTATTGCCTCTGTAAATACCTCGTCAAGGTCGATAATGTTCCCGACGGACCTTGTTTCGTCCTGCACCGATTCAATGTCGTGTTCAAGCACTCCCGAGGCTATTGTTGCGGATTCCTTCAGGTTATCCGTCATTGCATTTGAAAACAGCACGCAAAGGGACGCCGTAACAATAACAATAGCTGCCAGCAGCAGTGCAAACACCGCTAAAATTGTTGTCTTGCCTATCTTTCCTATTCTCATGATATATGTTTCCTTTCTCTGAATAAGGGTTTTGCGGTTTTATCGCAGCCGGACATTACCCGCAGTGTATATCATACACAAACATTATAACATATTATTTTTCATAATTCAAGTATTTTTTACAAATTTTTCAGTTTTTTTTACATACAAATTAAATTAATGATTTAATAATGCAAAAATATTTAAATTTTTGCACGCAGCTATAGGGAGGGCTTTTAATAATGCAGTGAAAAGTTTGTGATTGTTACTTAAAGCAAAAAGAAATATATGTAAAACTCATGCTTTAAAGCGTTTTCATCAAGTGCTGCTGCACCGATCCGATAATATAATTCATTTTGCAGGGTATATGCCTTTTGATGATAAATTTATGCATCGCGCTATGATTTGGCCGCATTTACCTGTATCCTATACTTAATTATATACGTTATACACCCGCAATAATTCAATTGCCGGTATTCTTAGTATCAAAATCCACAAAAAAACTCAGGAATATATTTTTAAAATATATTGCGGCAATCAAAAGGACAGGCTTTACACATACGGTAAAAGCCTGTCCGATACTTGATTTTTGCCAACGATCGCTGCACAGACCGCTTAGCTTCCCTCGCCGCTGAGATATTCCGCAGGGTCGACCCATGCGTTGTTTTTCTTTAAGCCGAAGTGCAGATGAGGGGGTTCGGAAATTTCCGCCTCGGCGGTAGTGCCCACCTCGCCTATGACAGTACCTGCCTCAACGGTGTCGCCCTCGCTCAAAGGGGTCTGGGCGGAAAGGCTGCAATACCAGCCCTCATAGCCGCTGCCGTGGTCGATCACAACGGTCACGCCCATTAAGGGGTCATTGGAAATATTGGTGATAACTCCCGTTGTCATGGACTTTACCGCAGTGCCCACATCTGCTGCCACGTCTATGCCGTCATGGGTCTTCCACACCGAAAGGGTCTTGGATTTTACCAGCTCGCCGCCCGAGAAATTATTGATAATATCTCCGTTTACGGGCTTTACGACAGCCCGTGAAGCGCCGTCCGACCCGACAGCAATATTGTCGGCAATGCTGTCTGCAATGTTATTGGCGGCATTATTGACACTGCCGAAAGGGTCCTGCGCCAAAGGTTCAACGGGAACGTTTTCCGCAGGCGCGTCGGCCTTTTCCGCTCCGTCCTCATTTCCCGCCTCGGTCTCCATGGGGACGTTTTCCGCAGGTGCATTGGCATTTTCCGAATCCTCGGTCTGAGCCGTGGTAACGTTGCCGGCGCCGCCGCTTCCGTTTTCAGCCAGTCCCGAAAGCTCTCCCGCCAGCTCTCTTGCAGAGCGGTTATAGGAGAATATCCCCAAAGCCACCACTGCCGCCAGACAGAAACAGATCACCGCCGCTGTGCCCTTGCCGGGCAATTTCCCGTCCTTAAAAAAATTCATTTTCACAGTTTACCATATCCTTTCATCTTTACATAAAAGGGCTTGTTCCGTTTAAGGCGAAATTGTTCCGTTTAAAGACGAAATTGTTTCGCTAAAACGAAACCCCTTTTTTAACATACCCTTGCGGGGGTTTCTTACAGTATTTTCCCCCGATTTTGGAAAATTATACAGGATTTTCTCCGTAAAGGGGCAAATTTTCCGAAGATTTTTCCGGGGGACATATTTTGCCGCATATAAGCGCTACGGGAAGCGAAAGCCAGAACCACCCGGCCGAATACGAGGGACATATCTGCCCCCATAAATTAAGGTACATATGTGAATAATCCCACACATTCCAGCCCATGAGCAGATTGACAATGCAGCCCACCACAAATTCAAAAGCGGTTATAACGCACATTCCGTAAAAGCATTTAAATAGTATACTGTCGTTGGGGTGACTTGTGTACCGCAGATACATTATCAGCAGGCACGCTCCCCCTGTGAGAGTCATTGACCAGTGAGTGTAGCCCCTTGTGGATATTTCCAGAAGTGAATAAAGAATGCCGCCTCCCAAAAACAGGGCGATGTATTTTCCTACGGGCGAGGTCCTCGCCCAGCAGCCGTTGTTTTCCATATTTTCATCAACCTTTCCATATAATAGTGAAATTTCTTGCTTCTTGCCTCCTGCTTCTATTCTGCGCTCCCTTTGATTTTATCCAGCGTATTCTTTTCCAGTCTGGAGACCTGCGCCTGGGAAATGCCTATCTCCTTGGCGACCTCCACCTGCGTCCTGCCCATAAAGAAGCGCAGGTAGAGGATTTTCTTTTCCCGCTCATCAAGGCCTCCTATAGCGTCTCTGAAGCTAAGTTCATCTATCCAGCCCTCGCTGTCGCTGCCGTCGCCCAGCTGGTCAAGGATATAAAGAGTGTCGCCGCCGTCGGAGTAAACAGGCTCAT
Source organism: uncultured Ruminococcus sp. (assembly GCA_947175005.1). Taxonomy (GTDB): domain Bacteria; phylum Bacillota; class Clostridia; order Oscillospirales; family Ruminococcaceae; genus Huintestinicola. The sequence goes on from CAMWLD010000021.1 coordinate 8,833, forward strand.
ATAACGAGACAGGGTCGGAAATGCTTTCCAGCGCCGTAACCACCTCCGCCTTGGGCACGCCCACTTCACGGGCTATCTCCATAATGTCCGGCTCACGCTGCAAGCGGGCGGTCAGTTCCTCCTTTGCCTGCATTGCCTTGTAAGCAAGGTCACGCAAGCTGCGGGAGACCCTTATGGGCGTGTTGTCACGCAAGTACCGCCGCAGCTCGCCGCTAATCATCGGCACGGCATAAGTGGAAAACTTCACATCCAGCTCCGTGTTGAAATTGTCAATAGCCTTGATAAGCCCGATAACCCCCACCTGAAAAAGGTCGTCGGGATTTTCTCCCCTGCCCGTAAATTTCTGCAAAACGCTCAGCACCAGCCGCAGATTGCCTTTGATGAGCTTTTCCCTTGCCGAGCGGTCGCCTCCCCTGTATTCCCGCAGCAAACGCATTTTCTCCGCCTCTTTGAGCACCGTCAGGGACGATGTGTCCACCCCGCTTATATCCACCTTATTATAGTACATTTTTACTGCCGTTCCTTTCCGAATTTTTTAGGTATTCACCAAGGAAATTACCGCCGCGACGTCTTAAAGAAATTGTCGGTAAAATTATTGCCTTTAAGCGGCTTTGTTATACATTTTTTTCATATGCAAATATTGGCAGATTTTCTGAAAAGCACCGAAAAATCCCTATGTTAAGGCGCTTTTGCACATTAAATAATTTTACGGAATGAATTTTCCGTTAAGTCCCCGGCTGATTTTTTTATTTGCATATTTTCGCTGTGCCATACATTTTTTGAAGCTGTTTGCACAGGTGATTTTTATAAATTATTCATTGGATAGGTTTCACGCAAATACAGCGGAAAACTTGACAAATAATTCCCCAAATGGTATACTTGTTTCACAGCGATTGCGGATAATGACTTTTATAATTATGATAATAAGGCGGTGATTTTATGGACGGCAAATCCCAAAGCATAAGTCTCCACGTTCCCGAATACAGTGAGCTTTGGTATCGCAGGCAGCTGCTTGCGGACCCGGATACCATGAGCTATAATAAGGGCTGCAATATCAGCTTTGAGGGATATGACAAAGCCACGGGCTGCATAGATTTCCCCGAAGATAAATGGCAGGAGTGGTACAGGCTGTGGACGGCGCAGACCGACAGATTTTATTACTACATAGTTCTTGACGGTAAATTTATCGGAGAGGCAAATCTTTACAGAGACCCGGACAGCGATTGGGATTGGTATGATGACAGGTTTAATATGGGTATTGTGATAGAAAACCCTTACCGGGGCAACGGATATGCACGCACGGCAATGGAGCTGCTGCTTGAAAAGGCTTTTGAGGAGGTCGGCGCAGCAAGCGTTCACAATGAGTTTGAGAGCTGGCGCACTGCTGCTCTCGAACTTCATCTGAATGCAGGATTTTCCGTTGACAGCGACAAAGGGTATATTACAAGGCTTTCCATTACCGCAAGGCAATATTATGAGCGGACAAAGGGTCGGTTTTAATGTGAACCGAAATAATAAGGTTTGTGAATACCTTATTGTCACGGCATTCGGTATATTTCCGAAAAATACGTTGCTGTGGGGAACGTAAGGCGTTTTTACGGCTGTGGCTGTAAATTAGCACTCTCACAAACTAAGTGTTAGCACTCTTATGACGAGAGTGCTAATTTTCGCTTATTTTTCACATATCCTTAATTGTATTATCATATAATAGGGGTAAACTATAATCAAACAAAAGGAAAAGTCCAATGGACAGGTAAATATTCCGAAAACTCATTAACCTATAATTTCAAGGAGGAATTTATTATGTATGGATTAACACCATTCAGAGGCGGATACAGCGTGTTTGACGCTATGAACGATTTTGAAAGAAGCTTTATGAAGGACGCAGGGCCTCTTGCCTGCCGCACGGATATCCGTGAGGAGGAGGGAAAGTATGTAATGGAAACGGAGCTTCCCGGCTATGATAAGGAGGATATTTCCATAGATATTGACGGCGCAGTTCTGACCCTTACCGCAAAGCATTCGGACAGCAAGGAGGAAAAGACAAGCGGGGGCAAATATCTCCGACGTGAGCGCACCTTCGGTTCATACAGCCGCAGCTTTGACATTTCCGGCGTAGACGCCGACAACATCAGCGCCGAGTACAAAAACGGCGTGCTGACCCTTAATATGCCCAAAAAGCAAAAGGAGATACCCACTGCCCGCCGTCTGCAAATACAGTAAAGGCGTGCAGCCCCGAAAGTAAAAAAATATCCCCTCGCATTTTTCCGAAATGCGGGGGGATTTTTTATTAAAATATATTGTTAAATTCCGGCATATAAAAGCTGTCAAACGGCAAATAACAGGTAACTGTCCGTCTTACCCGCAAGCTGTCGCGGATAAAATAATATCAGCTGTCAGAAAACATCATCTTCGGGGGTGTAGCACCACTCGATAGCGTCGATCCTGTCGCATTCGTCCATTTTAAAGCCGTCCTCGGTCCTTTTGAGAATGACCGTAAAATCCTCGCTTATATCGTATTTCAGATCCCAGTTTTCTCCCGCACCGAAAGCGTTCATATAAAGCACAAGGGTGTCCTCATCGGTTTTTCCCACCGAGGTGATATGCACAGTGTCCGTGCCAAGAAGGCTGCCGTTGCCGCCCACACTGTTGCTGATATACAGCTTGCCGTCCGCCTCGTAATAACCGCTGCGGATCATATCATCTCTAAGCATATCTGCCATTTTTTCGGTAAATAAGGGCTTCATAAGTTCATTAAGATCGTCCATGCTTGTGACCTCGCCGTCTGTGATCTCATAAAAAGTTTCCTCATAGCTTTCGCCTGCAAGCATTCCGTTGTCAGCGGTTTTTGTTACGGTAATGAACTTGTTTTTATTTTTTCGGTGCTGTATCTCCTTGCCGTCATGATAATCATAGAAAAATTTTTTGCAGTCTTTCAGCAGATTTTGTATCTGCGTTTTTTCCTCCTCTGTGGGCGTGTATTTTTCCGAGGAAATAAGCGCCGCAGTTTCGGTCTGAGCCTCCGTTTCCTCCGTAAAAAGGGAGGTAAGAGTTTCCGCTGCTTTTTCCGTTTCAATTACAGTCTCCGTTATGCTTTCGGTAACGGCAGCATTTTCATTGTCGGGGTTATTTCCCTCATTTTCGGTATTTCCGCAGCCCGCCAGCCCTAAAATAACACAGCATACAGCCATTGCCTCAAAAATCTTTCTTTTCATTTTATTATCATCCTTTCCGAGATTTTCGGTATTGATTTATTTATATATAATAAACACCTTAGCGCTTTGAAATGTTTCGGACATTTATTAAAATTTGTGTTAATATTTTGTGAAGCCCATTGCTTTAGAGCAGAAGTATACATTTGCCGAATTTTATAATTTATGGACATTGCCAAAAAAATGTGTTATAATTAATAAAACCCTAAATAGAAGATGATAAAAAATGAGCATGATAATAGCCATAGAATCATCCTGTGACCTTGCGGTCTACCATGATTCCTACGGAATTGTAAAAAGCAGTCCGCATGAGCATTTGCTCTCTTATTTTGATAATTCAAATTTTTGGACGGTTGAGGGCGATTTCTTTGATGATATGGTGACAGATGCCTACGATATTTTTTGCGGCGCTGTAAACGGCGGCTGTCTGCTGACGGAGTTTCTTGATGAAATAACTCCCAAATGCACTAAAATAGCCATGTACTGGGTGGGCTTTGAAAGGGAGAATGCGGCATACTTTAACGATCCGTCGGAATTTATCGAGGGTGTGAAAAAGATCATAGCAGCCGACTATAAATGTATGTTTCAGTGCTTTTATTGCAGGCAGGCTTAAAACGTCCGGTCATTCAACAAAAATCAATAATTCCTTTGAAAATCGCGGCAAAGATCAAGTCCCTTGCGTAAAACGGCTTTGTATGTTTACAGCGGATAATAATTTGGTTCACAAAAAATTTACAAATAATATCCCCCAAAAAACCTTGACAAATTTTATTGATATGGTATAATTGTAAAGGTATTAAGCTTTATAAAGGCTTACAGCTTTACAGACAAATATCGCACCGTTGAAGCTTACAGGGAGGCGGCAGAGGAGTGAGCTTGTCAAACTTGGAAAAGAACTTGCATATCGCTCTGCTGCTGGATTATTACGGCGGGCTTCTTACCCCGAAGCAGCGGGATTTGGTGGATCTTTATTATAATGAGGACTTATCTCTCGGGGAAATTGCCGAGCAGGAAAATATCACAAGGCAGGCCGTAAGGGACAGTATCAAGCGGGGCGAACAGGCTCTTACCGAGTTTGAGAATACCCTTAGATTTGCCGAAAGATCGGCAAAGCTGCTGAAGGTGGCGGCGGCGCTTGAAAAGGCGGCAACTGAACACGTGACGAGTACTGCCGATGATACCGATACTCCCGACAGCAAGGCAATGCTCAAGGCTGCGGCGGATATACGAAAAATACTTGAAGAATAAGAATAAATGAACCGAGGCTGTAAGGGCTGCGGAGAGTCGGCGGGATTTGATGCCTGCTTCCTGCCTCCGAACCTCCTGCCTCCAGAAAGGAGATTATCTGCAATGGCATTTGAAGGACTTTCCGAAAAACTGAATGCAGTGTTCAAGCGTCTCAAGGGCAGAGGTATCCTTTCCGAAGCAGACGTTAAGGAAGCTATGAGAGAGGTCAAAATGGCTCTTCTCGAGGCGGACGTAAGCTACAAGGTGGTAAAGGATTTTATAGCCAAGGTCACCGAAAGAGCCGTGGGTACGGATGTTTTGGCAAGCCTTACTCCCGCCCAACAGGTCATTAAGATAGTTAATGAGGAACTTGTTGCCCTTATGGGTAATGAGAATGCCCGTATAAATTACCCCTCTATGCCCCCATGCGTTATTATGATGGTGGGCTTGCAGGGTTCGGGTAAAACTACTCATGCCGCAAAGCTGGCTAAATATTTTAAGGAACAGGGCAAGCGCCCCTTGCTTGCCGCCTGCGACGTTTACCGTCCCGCAGCTATAAATCAGCTGATGGTGGTGGGCGAAAAGGCAGGAGTAAAGGTTTTTGAAATGGGGCAGATAAGCCCGATAGTGATAGCCAAGGAGGCTGTCAAGCACGCCAAGGAGCACGGCAACGAGGTCGTTATCCTGGACACGGCGGGCAGACTTCATATAGATGAAGAGCTTATGAATGAGCTTAAAAACATCAAGGAGGAGACCGCACCCCATGAGATAATGCTCGTGGTGGACGCTATGACGGGACAGGACGCTGTAAATGTGGCAAAGGCATTTGACGACGCTTTGGGAATTACGGGCGTGCTTATGTCAAAGCTGGATTCGGATACAAGAGGCGGTGCGGCGCTTTCGGTGCTGGCAGTTACAGGCAAGCCCATTAAGTTTGTGGGCACAGGCGAAAAGCTGGATGATTTCGAGCTTTTCCACCCGGAGCGAATGGCTTCCAGGATCCTTGGAATGGGCGATATGCTTACCCTTATCGAGAGAGCGCAGAGCACCATTGACGAGGAAGATGCAAAGCGCCTTGCGGATAAGCTTGCGGAGGATAAGGGCTTTGATCTTGAGGATATGCTTGAGCAGATGAAGCAGATCAAGAAAATGGGTCCCATAAAGCAGATAGCAGCCATGCTTCCGGGCGTAGGCGATAAAATAAACGATATTGACATTGACGACAGGCAGATACTGCGGATAGAGGCGCTTATAACCTCTATGACTCCCGCAGAGCGCGCAAAGCCGTCCATAATAAACCCCAGCCGCAAAAAGCGCATAGCCGCAGGCAGCGGAAACTCTGTTGCCGATGTAAACAGGTTGCTGCGCCAGTTTGAGCAGATGCAGAAAATGCTCAAGCATTTCGGTGTTATGGGCAGGAACCAGAAGGG
>CAMWLD010000022.1 GCA_947175005.1 uncultured Ruminococcus sp.
TCCCCCCTGGGAGGTTGTCCCTTTGGACGGCAACTTACAGTCGTTTGCAATGTCAAGCATCTCGCAAACAAAGTCACATTTCATTTATCAGGCAAGTCACAGCCGCCAGTCAACTCTCGCATTTCACAAAAAAGTCGTATTTAATAGGCAACTCACAATCACCAACAAATAAACGCATTTCAAAAACAAATTCACAGTATACAAAAGCCTCCCACGGCGTTTGAGTGGTGAAAAAAGCCACTCCCTCGGCGTGTGAGAGGGAACAAAGCCATATCCCCGGCGCATGAGGGGAAAACAGCCCCGCGGCGTTTGAGCAATAGCTTAACAATTCCAAAAAATTCGGACAAAATTCAACAATTCGCAACAATTATATGTTATAATAATATTTAATAAATTTTGTTCGGAGGTTTTGTTTATGGCAGACAACAACAAAAAGAACATCTTGACCGAATTTAAAGAATTCATCTCCCGTGGGAACGTGTTGGATATGGCTGTGGGTGTTATCGTCGGCGGAGCGTTTACGTCTATTGTAAATTCGCTGGTCGCCGATATTTTTACACCGTTGATCGGTATCGTTATAGGCGGCATTGACTTTGCAAGCCTGTCCTTTAAGATACCCGATACGGTGATCGACGGCAAGGTCATTACTCAAGGCGCAGAGCTTACATACGGCAATTTTATCCAGAGCGTTATCACATTCCTGCTGACCGCCCTTTGCGTGTTTCTGCTGGTAAAGACTATCAACAGCTTCAGGCGGAAAAAGGAAGAACCCGCCCCCGAGCCCGAGCCTGCTCCCGAACCCGAGCCGTCCGCAGAGGAACTGCTTTTGCGGGAGATCCGCGATCTGTTAAAGGAACAAAACCGTACCTCGGGCCGTGATAATAACAGAACGGGCAATAACGGACAGAACCGCAGAAACAATAACGACAAAAACAACCGAAAGGATGTTTCCGTAACAAAGTAAGGCTCAAAAGTCCGATTGTCAAAATGCACAAATTTTTTCATGCCGTCCCCCGAAAATTCTAAACAGAAAATATTTCACCGACTATTGACACGGGGCGCAGTTTGTAGTAAAATAGAAAAAATACCTTAAAGAGATTAAAATTATGAAAGTGGAGGAGATTATTATGCTGGATACCGATATGTCAAGCAAATTCGGCAAAGAGGGTCTGACCTTTGACGATGTACTGCTTATTCCCGCAAAGTCCGAGGTCACGCCGAATATGGTAAGTCTTAAAACAAGGCTTGCAGGAGATATTTACCTTAATACCCCGATAATGACCTCCGCTATGGATACCGTTACCGAGGCTAAAATGGCGATCGCCATGGCAAGAGAGGGCGGCATTGGAATTATCCACAAGAATATGTCCATTGAGAGGCAGGCAGAGGAGGTCGACAAGGTAAAGCGTTCGGAAAACGGCGTTATAGTAAATCCTTTCTCCCTCACTGCGGATAAGCTTGTTGCCGAGGCGGACAAGCTTATGGGCAAGTACCGCATTTCGGGCGTTCCCATTGTGGACGAAAAGGGCAAGCTGGTGGGCATTCTCACCAACCGCGATCTGCGCTTCCTGCGGGATTTCAACACTCCCATAAGCGAGGTCATGACCCGTGATAACCTTATAACCGCCCCTGTGGGCACCGATCTTGAGGACGCACAGAAGATACTCATGAACCACAAGATAGAGAAGCTGCCTATAGTTGACGACGACGGCACTCTTAAAGGGCTTATTACCATTAAGGATATTGAAAAGGCTGTTCAGTACCCGAATTCCGCAAGAGATAAAAGCGGCAGACTTCTCTGCGGCGCTGCCATTGGCATAACGGCGGACGTGCTTGACCGTGCAAAAGCGCTGCTTGACGCACAGGCGGATGTGCTGGTGCTGGATTCGGCGCACGGGCATTCCAAGAACATTTTCAGCTGTCTCGATATGATAAAGAACGCATATCCCAATGCAATGATAATTGCAGGAAACATTGCCACTGCCGAGGCTGCGGAGGATCTTATAAAGGCAGGTGCGGACTGCGTAAAGGTAGGTATAGGCCCCGGGTCTATCTGCACCACAAGAGTTGTTGCGGGAATCGGCGTGCCCCAGATCACAGCAGTTTACGACGCTGCCTGCGCTGCGGCTAAATACAATGTGCCCATTATTGCCGACGGCGGTATAAAATATTCGGGAGATATTGTCAAGGCGCTGGCTGCGGGAGCAAATGTGGTCATGCTGGGTTCTCTGCTGGCGGGCTGTGCGGAAGCGCCGGGCGAGACCGAGATATATCAGGGCAGAAGCTTCAAGGTGTACAGAGGCATGGGTTCTCTGGGCGCAATGGCTTGCGGCTCTAAGGACAGATATTTCCAGGAGGGGGCAAAGAAGCTTGTTCCCGAGGGCGTTGAGGGACGTGTGCCTTACAAGGGCGTGCTTTCCGACACTATTTTCCAGCTTGTGGGCGGCATTCGTTCGGGTATGGGCTACTGCGGCTGCGAGGATATCGAGGCGCTTCATGAAAGGGCTAAGTTTGTCCGTATCACGGGCGCTGGACTTAAAGAATCCCACCCCCACGATATTTACATAACAAAGGAAGCGCCTAACTATTCGGTGCATGACTGAATTAGCGTGGCTAAATAAAATAATATTTGAAAACCGTCTTAATGTTCTTGCTTATTCTTAAAAATCAAGTCATTAAGACAGTTTTGTATAAAAGGAGTTTTAATATGGAAATTAACGAATGCCTTAAACTTCTTATTGAAAATAAGAAGTTTATACTTGAGCAAATTGAAAAAGCATACGAAATAATATGTGATAACTATTTGTCTAAATTTATTCTATACATAGATAAAAAGGGTACGCCTTATATAAAAGATATAACCGAGTGTAACTTTGGGTATTTTTCAAATGGAGAGTATTTACCTGTATATACAGCAAGCTACTTTGAAAATGAAGGTGATATGGAAAATACTGTAGATATTGTTTCGGATGCTTTATACCCAAAAGCCCAAAAAAAGTTTAAAGAAACCTGCATATCAGAAAATGCCGTAACACCCTTCCAGCAGTTACAAATTCTTTTGCGAGATCATTCAGACGATTACGAATCAATTACACACGCTTATGACTCTGTTGCACAATTTAATCGTTATATGGAAAATGAGTACTTAGACATCTATAATCGGATTATCGACAATATAAAAAGTTGTAACAGCATAACCGAATATACAGAAAAATATTTTCCGGAAATACTAAGCAACTGTGATAAATTTTGAGGTGCAATATATTGTTCACTTGTAATTACTCATCTCCTTTAGGCAAGATAACCCTTGCCTCCCATTCGGGGAAATCTCTTTGCGGACTTTGGTTTGAGGGGCAGAAATATTTCGGGGGTACTATTCTTTGCGATGATATTTTGGAAATATCCGAAAAAAGCGGCTTGCCCGTTTTTGAGCAGACCGCAGATTGGCTGGACATTTATCTTGGCAGCGGTATTCCGGAGTTTACTCCCGAAATAGAAATAACCGACACCCCATTCCGCAAAGCCGTCTGGGAAACCCTTTTAAAAATTCCGTATGGGGAAACAGTGACCTATGGGGATATTGCAAAAATGCTGCCCTCAAAGTCCTCCCCCCGTGCGGTAGGGTCGGCGGTGGGGAGAAATCCTGTTTCACTCATAATCCCCTGCCACAGGGTAGTGGGGGTAAAGGGCGCATTAACAGGATACGCAGGGGGTATCGACAGAAAAGAAAAGCTGCTGTTAATGGAGAAAACACGAGCGTCGATAGTGTAAAAAACCGCACCGATTTTACACCGGTGCGGTTTTTAATTTATAAATGGATTTTTTAAGTCAGGCTTTTCAGCTTTTTCTCCAGCTCTTCCTTAATGACCTTGGGAGTAGCAGCGCCTCTTAGCGCCTTGCTGCACTGCCCCATAAGGAAGCCGAACACCTTCACATCGCCGCTCTTGTACTGGTTCACAGCCTTTTCGTTGCCTGCAATAACGCTGTCAATGACCTCCAGTACCTTGCCCGTGTCATTCTCAATTATCATGCCCTCTCGCTTTGCGATATCCTCGGGGTCGCCGCCCTTTTCCGCCATTTCACGGAATATTTCCTTGGCGTCGCTCTTTGTCACCTTTTCCGTGTCGGACATTTCCACCAGCTTTGCCATAAGCTCCGCCGTAAACATAGGCTTTTCAATGTCGATCTCGCCGAGGTTCATACGCCGCATGATCTCGCCGATAATGAAATTCACCAAAGACTTGGGATTGTTGTAGCACTTCAAAGCGTCCTCAAACAGGTCGGAAAGCCGCTTGTTGTTTACGATTATCCGCGCTTCCTTTTCGGGAATGGAAAGCTTTCCAGTGTACTTTTCCAAACGCTCGTAGGGCATTTCGGGCAGGGAATTTCTTATCCTCGCCAAATCCTCGTCGGTGAAATTTACCTGACGGATATCAGGATCGGGGAAATATTTGTAATCGTGAGCGTCCTCTTTGGTACGCATGGTGCGGGTCTCGCCCTTGTTGTCGTCAAAACGGCGGGTCTCTTGCACGATCTTTTCGCCCCTGTCCAGCAGCCTTGCCTGCCGCTTTATCTCATACTCGACAGTGCGGTAAATGGATTTGAGGGAGTTAAGATTCTTTATCTCCGCCCTTGTTCCGAACTCCTTGTCGGTGGGCTTCATAAGGGAAATATTTACATCGCAGCGGATAGAACCCTGCTCCATTTTACAGTCGGAAACTCCCGCATACTGAAGCAGCAGGGAAATTTTCTCCACCAAAGTCCTTGCCTCTTCGGGGCTGGACAGATCGGGCTCTGTAACTATCTCGATAAGGGGAATGCCGCAGCGGTTGTAATCCGCCAGTGAAACGCCGTTCAGATCGTCATGGATAAGCTTTCCCGCATCTTCCTCTAAGTGGATTCGGTTAATGCGTATCTCCTTGTGCTTCTTCTCCCCGTTCTCTTCATAGTCAATGGGCACTGTGCCGTTAATGCAAAGAGGGAGATTGAGCTGTGAGATCTGGTAAGCCTTGGGCAGATCGGGGTAAAAATAGTTCTTTCTGTCGAACACGGAAAATTTATTGATAGAGCACCCCAGCGCATAACCTGCTTTGACAGCGTATTCCACCGCCGTCTGATTGATAATGGGCAGAGTGCCGGGCAGTCCCGAGCAAACAGGGCAGCAGCGGCTGTTTTTATCTCCGCCGAACTCGGCGGAACAGGTGCAGAAAACCTTGGATTTTGTAAGCAGCTCGGAATGTATTTCAAGACCTATAACAGGTATATAATCGGAAACAGGCATTTTTTTCAGTCCTTTCTTTAATCAAATCATATATTTGCAGGGACTTTCTCAAAGCCCTGCTCGAAAGCGGAGGCAGCGCCTATTATGGTCGCCTCGTCCCACATTTTTCCTATAAGGGACATACCTATGGGCATTCCCTTGCCGTCATATCCGCAGGTGGTGGAGATCGCAGGCAGGGAAGCAATGTTCACCGTTACCGTGCATATATCCGCCTGGTACATCTTCTTGGGGTCGTGGATATTTTCGTTTACGCCGTAGGCAACCCCGGGAGCGGTGGGAGTAAGGATAATGTCGCACTTGCCGAAAATTTCATTGTATTCCTCACGTATTTTCTGTTTCAGCGCCATTGCCTTGCCGTAGTATGCGTCATAATAGCCCGAGCAAAGAGCATAGTTGCCCAGGAGAATACGTCTTTTTACCTCGTCCCCGAAGCCCTCGCTGCGGGAAGCGGTTATAAGCTCATTGTAATCCCCCGTGATATCGCTTCTGTGGCCGTATTTTATGCCGTCGTATCTTGAAAGGTTGGAGGAAGCCTCGGCGGAGGCAATAAGATAGTAAGCAGCGACCGCATATTTAAGGGAGGGCATGGAAACGTCCACAAGCTCTGCCCCCATAGCCTTGTAGCTGTCCGCAGCCGCAAGAACAGCTGTTCTTACCTCCTCATCACTACCCTCGGCGTAAAACTCGGCGGGAATTGCTATCTTAACGCCTTTCATGCTCATGCCGCCCTTAGCCGTAAAGTCCTCTTCGGGGCGGTTTTCGGAAGTACCGTCATGATAATCATATCCGCAAACGGCATTAAGGATAATTCCGCAGTCCTCGGCGGTATTTGCAATAGGTCCTATCTGGTCAAGTGAACTGGCAAATGCAACAAGCCCGTAACGTGAAACTCTGCCGTAGGTGGGCTTTAAGCCCGTAACACCGCAGAATGAAGCAGGCTGACGGATAGACCCGCCTGTGTCCGAACCGAGAGCGGCAGCGCACAGTCTTGCGCCCACAGCCGCAGCCGAACCGCCCGACGACCCCCCGGGAACACGACCCGTGTCATAGGGATTTTTTGTTTTCTTGAATGCGGAGGTCTGAGTAGAGCCGCCCATGGCAAATTCGTCCATAGAAGTCTTGCCCAGCATAACGATCCCCTGCGCGTTCAGCTTTTCCATAGCCGTGGCATTGTAAGGGGGAATAAAGTTTTCCAGCATTTTTGAAGCGCAGGTGGTTTTTACCCCCTCTGTGCAGATGTTGTCCTTTATTGCAAGGGGAATGCCGCAAAGGGGAGAAACCTCGCCCGAATCTATCTTCTTCTGCGCCTCATTCGCAGCAGTGAGTGCCTCTTCCTCCGTCACCGTAATATAGCTTTCCAGGCTGCCGTCAATTTTCTTTATCCTGTCAAGGTAAGAGGCGGTTATCTCGTGGGAGGAAAACTCCTTTTTGTCAAGCCCCGTCCGCAGCTCCTTTACCGAAAGTGAAGTAACGTCCATATTATCAAACTCCTTTATATTACTCATTCGATCATTCAACGACCTTGGGCACAACAAAGCAGCTCTCGCTGTTTGTGGCATTCATCAGCAGCTTGTCCGTAGGCAGGCTTCCCATAGCCTCGTCCTTTCGCAGATCCTTTAAATATACATTGTGATTATCCTTTAAAGGGTCATAGGTTATGTCGATTTCCTTGATAGTATCCATAATTTCAATAATGCTTGTCATATCCTGTACAGCCTTTACAAGCTCTTCATCCGTAAAGCTGAGCTTGCCCAGCTTTGCCAGATATTTTACCATTTCCAGATCCATAAAATCCGATCATTCCTTTCAAAGCATTGGATTTTTTGCCGAAATTCAAAAATACAATATAATTATACCACATTCTTACAGCTTTTGCAAGAGATTTGGAAGATTTTTTTGCCGGAGGCAGGAATTTAAGAGGCAGGAAGCAGGAGGGGATTTTTCATGTACAGCAATTTTGCAAACAAAAATCACCCCGGCGGGATTTTCCCCTGCCGAGGTGTTTTTTGACGGGACGTTCAAAGCCCCGTTATTATTTTTCAAATGGATTTTATTCAACTATAAGGGTGAAATTCTTTCCGCCTTGAACATTGAATGTGATCCTGCCGCTGCTGTCAAGAACGCCCTCGTCTACCTTGTTTGAGGTGGATTTTCTGCCGCTGTAGAGGGTAACGCTCCTGCCCGCATAGTCTGCGCCCAGCTTTACGGTAACATCGCCTGTGCCGTTTATGCCGTATCTTGAAGAATTGGTGAGGATATGGTTCATGCCGCTGTCATAGCTGAAAATGTAGGAGTTGGGATAGTGCAGCATTTGAGCGGCGGTTACGCTAAGGTCGACCTTTATCGTAACGTCGGAAGCGGGCATGATGAATGTGCCTGTGCCGTCTGTTATAACCGCAAGACGGTTACCGCCGCTTGTAACAACAGCCTCATATCCTACGGGTACTGTAACAGCCATTACACTGCCTTCGGTCCTGCTGCCTGTAACAATCGCATTGCCGCCGGTAACGTTTACTTGGTAGGTTGTGGGAGCGGGCGCGGGCGTAGGCTCGGGCTCGGTCACTTCGGGAACGTCCCGGTATGCGATAGCATAAGGTGAAAAGCTGCTTGTGAAAAAGGAAAGAGTATTGTCTGCGGCATTGAATGTGCAGAATACCTGTACAGGCTCATTGCTTATAAGGTGGAAAATTGTATATTCACGCTTGAAGCCCTCGGGTGTTCCTCTCATGCTTTCGGGTATCTCAACGGAAACCTTGATATTGCTGTTCAGGGAGGCTGTGGGTTTTGTCTCATTGCCGCCTATCTTTCTCATAAGAGTAAGATCAACAATTTCGCCCACATTGTAGCCTTTGCCCATTGCTGTCTGCTCAAGCTTTGCGGCCGCCTCATCGGAGATCTGTGCGGAAGCGGAGGAAATACTCATCTGAACAGGCTCGCCGTTGTCCAAAGCCTCCTTTTCCGATTCCTCCAGCTCGGAGATATTTATAAGCCCCTCCACGGAAGTGCCCGCAGGCAGTTCAATATTGGCAGCAGGTGCGCCGTCGGCTATAACGGGAGGCGCAATACTTACGTCATTGTCATATTCCTTGGGGAGCTTGGGAATAACGGCAGTGTATTTGTAAACATAGTTGCCGATATCGGTGAGGTCGTCATTGGTCAGTATAACACTTGACTTGATATTAACGCTGCCCTCGCTGTCCTGTGTTGCAGGGACAAGCTCGTCGCAATAAGTTTCTCCCCACAGTATTCTGTAGCTAGCTGCGTACTTATTGGCGAAAAGAGTTTTAAAGGATTCGGTCAGCTGCTCCAGTTCCTTGTCGGTAACATTGTTTGTGTAATTATAGTTGTCTATAAGAGCTTTCAGATCGCTTAGTGCATTATCTCTGAACCATACGTGGGCAGAGGATCTGGTGTTTTTTCCGAATTTCTCAACAGTCTGACTTGCATTGCCGCAGCTTACTGTGATCTCAACCGTATAGTCGTAAATAACATCCTTGCCGGCTGCTTCCTCCGGGTCCTCAAAATATACATTATAATCAATAAATCTAACGCTTAATTCCACTCCGGAATCCCTTAAAAGCAAATCGTCTATCATATATTTGTTAACAATGTATTCGGGAATAGTCTCAATATCGTCATTGGAATCATCAACGCTTATACCGACCCCGTCATAAGAGCCGTATTCCGAAGTGGGAAAGCTCTCGTTCTCGATCATTTCAGCCGCCAGTGCAACTCTTTCTGCGTCTGTCATATCCTCGGTAAAGCCGTAAGCGGCAGCCGATGCAGTAATGGCATATTCCTGCCCTGTGTAAGGCGTTATTGCCTGCGTCCCTGCGGTCAGCATGGCAAAAGCCGCAGCAAGAGCCGCGATCTTTTTCAGTGTTTTGTTTTTCATAAAATCCTCCTTGATCTGTGTTCTTTTTACACAGTTTATTATAAATGTGTGAATTATATATGATTATTATTACTCTCGCAAATCACCATATATAATTACTGTGTTTTATTATATCATAAAATGTAGTTACTTGTCAATACTAAAATAACCAAATATGATAAAATATTTTAAAACAATTTTTTAGGAATGTGATAAAAATGGCGCACTATCCAAGAATACGCGACCTCCGGGAGGACAGCGACAAAAAGCAGGCAGAGATCGCCGAATACCTCGGCACGACCAAGCAATATTACAGCTTATATGAAAAGGGAGCAAATGAGATCTCATTTGAACGTGCCATAGCCCTTGCCAAATTCTATAATGTCAGCCTTGACTATATTGCAGGGCTTACCAACGATAAACGGGGGTTTACCCACAGCAGCCTTTCCCGTGAGCAGCGGGAACTGCTCAGCATTGCCGACAAGCTTTCCGCTGCGGACAAAAAGGAAGTTATAGCTCTGCTGCGCGCAATAATCAATATGATAAAATGAAAACCGCCCCGACTTTACCCTGTCGGGGCGGTTTTCATAATAATGCAAATCATATTCAAAATAGGGTGTGTATTTTTAGCCTCTTGCCTCTGCCTGCTCATATACTGATTATCTTGTAAACGGGCTTGCGTTCATCCCCCGAAATATAGTCATACATCAGCTTTAAGCACTGCCCCCGTGAAATGCACTTGTCATAAGCGAATTCCTCGCCGTCTCTTATAAGCCCGGTTGCTTTGGCAATGGCAATATATCCGCAGTTGGGGTCGCTTTGAGGCACGTTTTTATAGGGCGGGGCATATATCCCCTCCAGAGCCGCCGCACGGTAATAATTTACATCGTAATTGTACAGGTATATTTTCGCCAGCTCACCCAAGGTCAGCTTTTCATAGAGCATGGGATTTTCCTCGTAGGTAACCTCGCCCGTGTCCTGGTCGACGTGCTTTATATCGGGGTAAATATAGCTTAAATAATTGTTCTCGCCGTAAGCCTGCGAGCAAAGCCTGCCGAATTCCTTAATGGTTATCGCCCCGTCGGGATTCAGCTTTTCGCCGCTTGCGATCCTCACATTATAGCGGAAAAGCTCGGTTATTTCCTTTTCGTACCTGTGACCCTTTATGTCGGTGTAAAGCTGCTGCTGCTTTTCGGGCTCTGTTGTCGCTTCATCGGTGTAATAGGGCTTGCCGCCGCTTGTGATACGCTCCCCTGTTAATGCATTAAAGCTGTAGCCCGATGTAAAATTATATGTGAGATATACATGGGGCGTAAGCTGCAAGTCGGTAAATCCCGTGTAATAAAGCGAGGGCTTTTCCCTTTCAAAAAGCTTCTGCATGACCTTGTTCTCGGGAACAAGCTTCGGCTCGGGGAATTCCAGCGCATGGTAAGTGTGCCTGAAGCCCAGCACCTCGCCTCGGGAATCTATTCTTACAGCCATTGTGTCAAAGTCCGCGGGCAGGCCGTTTACATATCGGGTAAAATACCCCGTGCCCGACGATTCCGTATAAGCGTCAAGGTTTATTTTGCCGTCGTATCGGTATTCCGCCGCCTTTTCGCCGATAAAGTGCTCCGCAGCCTTTTTTATTGTGCCCTCGGCGGCCTTCCCGCTAAGGGGAGCTGTATTTTTGTTTTTGCTCTTTTCACCGTAGGAATAGCTTTTGTTGAACGTTATTATCTTTCCGCTGTATGCGTCCAGTTTTACCGTAAGATATATGCAGTCCTTGGTTTCGTCCTCGGAGGTAAATTCAAACTTAAGGCAGCGGCAGGGCTGATTATCGCCGTTGTCGTCCGTATAAAAGTCTATAACATTTTTAGCAGGGACAAGGCTGTCGTCCCAGACAATAAACTCGTCATCCTTGATTATTTTCAGAGCCTGCTCATAGCTTATGTATTCATTTTCCTTTTCAAGGGCAGCCTTTTCCGCCTCGGAAAAATCGTCAAACTCATCGTCCTCGGCAGAAGGAGCACCGCACACTATCTCGTCGCTGTCGCCGTAGTCCCTGCCCCAGCTGTAGGCGTCGGTGTAGGAAAGCCGCTCTTTGTCGTCATACATGGTGGTGTACTCGCCCGTAAATGCGTCCAGCAGATTTTCGCCGTTGTAAAAGTTGTAGACCGCCATTACATAGGGCACATAAACGCTCTCGTCTGTCTCGGGGTCTTTTTCGTATTTACGGAAAAGCTCATAGGAGGCGGACATTTTTCCTCCCTTTATGAACTTGTCGATAACCTCACTTTCCGAAAGCCGCTTTGAAGCGTCTGGGATAACAGCGTCACTCCACCAGTCAAGGGAAAATTCCACCAAATCCCCCGTGTCCTTGTCAACGGTAATGTAGCCGCTGTTTTTGTAAAGACCGATGCCGTATTCCTCACGGTGTATGTTGTACTTGGCGGTGTTGCTGAAAAGGTTATAATCCGAGCTGCTCCGTTCAAAAACAACATTCCCCTTGATATCGGGGTTCAGCCTGTAAAAATGCTTCTTTGCACATGCAGTCTGTTCTTCGGGAGTGAGCTTTGAAAAGGCAGGCTTTCTGTAAGTCCTGTCGCAGTTAAAATACTCATAGCCGTTGATAAAGCCGTTGTAATATTCGACCGTTATCTCCTCGCCTGTGCCCTCTATGCCGTCCTCCACTACGGTCTTGCTCCAGGTAAAGCGGTAATAGGTAGTATCGTAGCTTGTCCGGGTGTCATAGTCAAAGCCGTCAAAATCCTTGGGGATATTCATCCTTTTTTTAACATCGGCAATGGCGTTTCTCATGGCAATTGCCTCGGCGCTTTCCGCTTTTTCCGTATCGGCTGCATAAACTGTGTTCGCAGGACATGGCAAATTTGCCGGAAGTATGGCTGCCGATAAGGTAAAAGCCAAAGTCAACCCAATAAATTTTCCGAATTTCATAAAGCACGCTCCTTTAATTTTAGTGTCTTTACTTATAATACAACCGAGCGCGGCAAAATTTCTCAAATATTTTTAAAAAATTTTAGAATTAACAAAAATTTAACAATTGACCTCAAATCGGAAAATCTTGCCTCTTGCTTTCTTAATCTCTTGCCTCTGTCACTATCGCCCTCATATATCTTCGTAATCCGAATTCCCCGTCATGACTGCCGCCGATTATTTCCTCGGACATATTCCCCGCCCCCATGACACGGCATACGCCCGCTTTAATAAGCAGCGTTTCCAGACGCTCCCGTCTGTCCTTTTCGCATATAAGCCCCGCCGTCTGCAAATATTCCTTGCTTCCCCGCAAAACCTTTACAATATCTCTTTCCCGCAAAGGCTTGACAAGGCAGTTTCCATGCATATATGAAAGCTCCAAGCCCCCTCCGCAGGCATTCACACTGCAATTTTTCCCCCTGTAGATTTTTTTGCAGCAGATGTTTCTGCTATCGCCTGCTCCTATAGCTGTTTCCAGCTCGTCCGTGTACATTTTCAAGGAAATTTCCGCCGCCGCTCCAATGTCGTTCATCGGATATTTTGCCCCTGCCCTTTCAAGATAGGGCAAAAATTCTTCGCTGAATTTTTGGACTTCTCCCATATCCTCCGTGTCAATAAATATCACCTGACATGAGCTGCACAAAAGCTGCCTCGTGGAAATAATATGCTCCGCCAGCGCCGCAAGCTCACGCTCCTTGTCCTCATATCCCGAAATATACGCAAAACCCAGCTTGTGCCCCCATTCAATGAGCCGCACTCCCGGCTTTGCCAGTCGTCTGACAGCCCTTACCGCCTCATCGCCGCCCCATACCGCAATGCCGTTTGCGGCAGCCGCCATTTTTTCCATGGCCATTATGTCCGTGGAGGGCGTGTCAAAAATATAAACGTAATTTTTCAGTCTCGACTCTATTTTTATCATCTCACGGAAAATCTCCACAGTCAGTCCGCCGTCCGCCCTCGGCAGCTTTAAAATATTCACATTCCCCGTTAAAAGTCCCTCTAAAACGCTGAACGCAGGCAGCCCCTCCATATTCCCCGCCGCAATGTGAAAAAGCACCCCCAGCGGATAAAGCTTTATTCTCGCACGTTTTACCCCAAAGGGCGGGAAAATTTCCCTCTCTTCAATATCATTCCCCAGCTCGGACTTTATCCGCATTTCCAAAGCTTCCCTGCTCATCATCGCCCCCGCCTTGGCTATATATTCCTCCGCCCTTTCCCCCGCAGCCTTTGCAGCCCTGCGGATAATTTTATCATATTCTCCGCGGCGTATCTTTTCCCCGAATTTGTCCGCCGCCTTTATGACACATTCTCTGTCAAGTCCCTCTCCCGACAGCGTTACCGAAATTTCTTCTTCAAGCCCTTCAAGGATACGTTCCTGCTCCGTCTGTTCGTAAATTTCTCCGCCCGCAAGTATCATTCCGCCGTCAAGTTTCACTTGACACCACCTCTTTTCATAAGCTCCTCCGCACCTGCCGCACAGGTCTTAATATCACTTATCCCGACCCTTCCGATTATCTCAAGATAGGGCGATCTTATGCCGCAGCCGCATTCGTCCCCCTCATGCAAAACCCCTAAATCGTCGGTCATAATGCTTAAAACGGGCGTTGCCCTTATCATAGGCGTGAGCAGGTTCACTATCCCCATTTCGCCTGTTTTAAGCGGCTTTAAAGTGCACGTATCACGGATTATCACCCTGCTGTAAACGGGCACATGAAAATGATGATTTTTGCAGTCGCAGTATAATATAGGGTGTTCCGCCGCCCCGAAGCTCTCGATTATCCGTTCCTCGGGAATGCCGAGGATTTTTTCCGCCAGCTCATAAAGCACGTGTTTTTCCGGCTTCTCCTTGTAAAACTGCTTCCACCCGCCCCCAAGCATTATCATTGAATTTTTAGGCAGCCGTACCCTTATCCCACGTTCGTCCATTAATTTCAGCGCAAAGTACATATACGAGGGAAACCCGATAAACCTTGCGGGAAAAGGGGAGCGGCTGTATTTTTCTATCGCCGTTATAACTCCGTCAAGGTCGGGCAGATATTTTCCGTCCGACATTTTCAGGGCATAAGTCCGCCTTATTGCAGGGGCGCACAGAGTAAACCCGAAAGCCGTCTTGCTTACCGCAGTGCGGTTGCTTTTGTGAGGACGGTATCCCATTATGATATAATTCACGGGCACGGGCGAAAGAACTCCCAGCCTGCCGAAAACCGTCATTACCATATCAAGCCCTAAAAGCAACCCTTTTGTGTCAAAGCCTATCTCGCTGAAATTTCCGCCCGCCCCGGAAGTCCCCGAAGATGTGGCGGTTATGAGGCATTTCTCTTCAGACATACTCCGAATATGATGTTTTTTCAGAAACAGCGTAGGCAGAGGC
>CAMWLD010000023.1 GCA_947175005.1 uncultured Ruminococcus sp.
CCTATTGACAATAAATGTAAATTGTTATATAATTATATAGAGTATGTTTTTGGAAAAGCTATTTTTATAGGATAAATGTCCGATAATACAGGTAAAAAAACGAAAACAATCAGAACCTGTCTTCGTAAGCTGTGCGCACGTCTTTCCGGCAAATTTTGCCGAATACTGCGTCAAACTCCCTTGCCGGGCGAAAGCCCGCCTGCGGTCGTTTTCCTTGTCTTCGTCAAAATTATGCTCGGGAATCCGCACACACAGCTTGCGAAGACAGGTTCTATAATAATTTTTAAGGTGGAATAAAACGAATGGGTATTTTAGACGGACTTTTCGGCAATTACAGTAAGCGTGAGCTTAAAAAAATCGAGCCTATAAAGCAAAAGGTTCTCGACCTGGACGAGGAATACACAAATCTCTCCGAGGCGGAGCTTAAAGGCAAGACTGCACAGTTCAAGGAACGCCTTGCGGACGGGGAAACATTGGACGATATCCTCCCCGAGGCGCTGGCGACAGTGCGTGAGGCTGCGTGGCGTGTGCTGGGGAAAAAGCCTTTCCCCGTGCAGATAATCGGCGCAATAGTTCTTCATCAGGGCAGAATCGCCGAGATGAAAACAGGTGAGGGTAAAACTCTCGTTGCCTGCTGCGCCTCCTACCTCAATGCACTGGAGGGCAAGGGCGTTCATGTTGTTACGGTAAACGACTACCTTGCAAAGTCCCAGTCGGAGGAAATGGGCAAGGTATACCGCTATCTGGGGCTGACCATTGGCTGCATTCTCCATGACCTGTCCAATGACGAGCGCCGTATTGCTTATAACTGCGATATTACCTACGGTACGAACAATGAATTCGGCTTTGACTATCTCCGTGACAATATGGTCATATACAAAAGCGAAAAGGTTCAGCGTGAGTTCAATTTTGCCATTGTGGACGAGGTGGACTCTATCCTTATCGACGAGGCGAGAACTCCCCTTATCATTTCGGGCAGGGGGGATAAATCTACCGAGCTTTACACTCTGGCGGATAAATTTGCCAAAACCCTGAAGCCCTTTATCGTCACCGAAATGGACACCAAGACCGATCAGGAGGAAATAGCCGAGGACTGCGACTATATCATTGACGAAAAGGCAAAGACCGCCACAATTACCCGCAGAGGCGTTAAAAAGGCGGAAAAATATTTTAATCTTATAAATCTTTATGATGCGAATAACTCTACCATACTTCACCATGTAAATCAGTCCCTCAAAGCCAACGGCGTTATGAAAAAGGATATCGACTATGTGGTGAACGACGGTGAGATCGTTATAGTAGACGAGTTTACGGGACGTCTTATGATGGGCAGACGTTACAATGACGGGCTTCATCAGGCGATCGAGGCGAAAGAGGGCGTAAAAGTAGCCCACGAGTCGAAAACGCTTGCCTCTATCACGTTCCAGAATTTCTTCAGACTTTACCACAAGCTTTCGGGTATGACAGGTACTGCCATGACCGAGGAGGACGAGTTCAGAGAAATTTATAAGCTGGACGTTATCGAGATACCCACAAACCGCCCCGTGCAGCGTAAGGATCACCCGGACGTTGTCTACAAGACCGAAAAGGGCAAGTTCTCCGCTGCCATTGAGCAGATAATCGAGTGCCACGAAAAAGGGCAGCCCGTGCTGGTGGGTACTATTTCCATAGAAAAATCCGAGATACTCTCCAAAATGCTCAAGGCCAAGGGCATAAAGCACAATGTGCTCAACGCCAAGCAGCACGCCAAGGAGGCGGAGATCGTTGCACAGGCAGGGCAGCTGGGCGCTGTTACCATTGCCACCAACATGGCAGGACGCGGAACGGATATCCTGCTGGGCGGTAATGCCGAGTTCCTTGCCAAGGCGGATATGAAAAAGGCGGGCATGGAGGATGAGCTTATCAACGAGGCTATAAGCTATGCCGACACCGACAATGAGGAAATTCTTGCCGCCCGTGCCGAATACAAAAAGCTTTACGAAAAGCATAACAATGCTATCAAGGATAAAGCCGAGGAAGTTAAAAAAGCGGGAGGTCTGTTCATTCTGGGTACGGAGCGCCACGAATCCCGCCGTATAGACAATCAGCTCCGAGGCCGTGCGGGACGTCAGGGGGACGAGGGCGAAAGCCGTTTCTTCCTGTCCCTTGAGGACGATCTGATGAGGCTTTTCGGCGGCGACCGTTTGCAGGGCATGATGACCACCTTAAACGTGGAAGAGGATATGCCCATTGAATCTAAAATGCTGACAAAGGTCATTGAGTCCTCCCAGAAAAAGGTAGAGGGCAGGAACTTTGCCATAAGAAAGAACGTGCTTAACTACGACGACGTTATGAGCACACAGCGTGAGATCATTTACGGTCAGCGTGCAAAGGTCTTGAACGGCGAGGATATCCACGACTACATCACAAAGATGATAGCCGACTGGGTAGCGGACGGCGTGAACCTTTATGTATTTGACGACAGCGTTCACGACGACTGGAATCTTACGGGTCTGCGGGAGCATTTCTCGGGACTGCTCACTACCTCCGAGGATTTCAGATACAATGCCGAGCAGCTTAACGACGCTACTAAGGAGGGCATTATAAAGGAGCTTACCGACCGTGCCCTTGCCTTTTACGACAAGCGCGAAAAGGATCTTGGCAGCGATGTTCTCCGTGAGCTGGAGAGGGTAATTCTGCTTAAAGTTGTTGACCTTAAATGGATGGCTCATATAGACGATATGGACGAACTGAAAAGGGGCATAGGGCTTCGTGCATTCGGGCAGAAGAACCCTGTGGTCGAGTACCGTATGGAGGGCTTCGAGATGTTCGACGCCATGATCGAGTCCATTCGTGAGGATACTATAAGACTGCTGTTCACCATTCAGGTGGGCAATGAAGAGCCTAAGCGTGAGCGTGTTGCTCAGCCTATTGAAACTAAGGGCGACGGCAGCTTCTCCGGGGAGCGGCGTGTAAAGAAGGTCGGCAGAAACGATCCCTGTCCCTGCGGCAGCGGCAAGAAATACAAGAACTGCTGCGGGAGAGACTTGAAATAAATTAATAATTAATAATGAACGGGACGTTCTTATGCGGTGCACTGTCGGGTGAGATATGGGGTGAACTGTTATGAAAAACAGGGTCAAGGGATTCATTATCATGATAGCCGTGGGATTGGTGCTGTCGGCTTTTTGGCAGTCGAGTATAGCTATTGATTGGCGGAATGATGGGAGCAGCAATATGAATGCATATTGTGTATATGCCAAAGCCTGTGAATATTTCGACAATTCGGAGGAAAGGGTCACGGGGGTATTTACGGGGGAAATAAGCGAGGGCGATCCCTTTGGCAGGTACTTTTGCTGTGAACGCCTTGAACTCTATGGTTATGGATATTATTATCTTATGGTGAAGGATTCCGATGTTGTCCAATGCTACTGGCAATATAAAAACAGCCTTGACGAAAGGGCAGATGAGCTTACGGCGGCTTTGGAAAAGGGAAAGCCGCCCACCTACATCAATGCGGGCGGTGATCATATAGGCGGCTTTCCCGAGGTGATACGAGAATGCCGCCCGCCTTTGAAGATAATATATGACGAGCTGCCATATGTTGCTTTAATGTTTGAACCGTTGCTTGTGCTTATCGCTTTGTATGTTCTGGCTTTGCTGATAAGACCCTTTGCGGTAAGGCTTTTGCGGAGGTTCGGAGAAAGCAGGCAGTAAGCGGCGAACAGGAGTGAGTATTATGAAAAAAACCACTACTTGGGAGCGCACCGGAAAGCAGACGGTTATAGTGATATTGCTGCTGGTGTTTGGGGGTGTCATTGCGTGGAATTCGTATATACTCTTCGCTGTTCCCGAGGGCTATTTCGGTATTTGGGTATGGAATTCCAATGCAAAGCTTACCTATACCAACACGGCAACATGCTTGACAAAATATGAAGAATCGGGCGGCAGCCCCTCTGATATGGACGGGATATACTGGGGCAGTCTGCAAAAGGAAAAGGGCAAGGACTATGAAGTGCCGATTGCGGTAGACGGAACAAGAGAAAGCTTTGACCATGCTATGAAAACACTTATGGGCAATGAAAATGCCGAGGTGGCAGGCTGTTACTATGTGGTCATAAAAGGCGGCATTCCCGTGCAGGCTTTTTGGAGCAACAGCAATGAACTGCTTTATTATGCGGAGCGTTATGCCGAAAGGTTCGGGCAAGGGGAAATAGAGGGGGATTTTTACATAGGCGGCAAGCTTATGGGCAGATACCCCGAAGCCATAATTTACTACCCGGTCAAATCTCCTCCCGAATGGTTGCAGCTGACCTTTTCGGACAGAATGAGAACAAGTATAAATTACCTTCGGGAAAACGGTGTTTATTATATAATTTTTATAGCACCGCTGCTTATTTACCTTATTATCGAGTCTCTGATAAAATTTGTTAAAAAGCATAAAAAAGAAACTCCCGCTTTGGAAAACATCTGAAGCGATAAAATAAATTAAAATATCAAGGCAAATCAAAGCAAGATAACGGGCTCAAATTCTTGCATCCTGCCTCTTGCTTCTTGCCTCTTGTAGGAGGAAACTCAAATGCTTATCAATGAATGCACAAATGAACTTGTAAATCACATTCTCCCATTCTGGAACAAGCTTCGTGACGATGAAAACGGCGGCTTTTACGGGCAAATGGATAACGACCACAATGTGGACAAAAAGGGAACTAAGGGGGTTATCCTTAATTCAAGGATACTGTGGTTTTATTCCGAATGCTGTCGGGTGCTTGGGAAGCACCGCCCCGATATTTACGAGGATATGAAAGACAAACTTCTCGGCAACGCCCGCCATGCCTATGAATTTCTGCGGGACAGGTGCGTTGACCGCGAAAACGGCGGCGTTTACTGGCTGATGAATTATGACGGCACGGTAAATGACAGCATGAAGCACACCTATAATCAGGCATTTGCCATTTATGCCCTTTCCACCTATTATCTGGTAACAAAGGACGAGGAGGCTTTAAAGCTTGCATTCACCCTTTTTGATACCGTTGAAGAAAAGTGCACCGACGATATTGCCTATATGGAGGCATTCGACAGGAACTGGCAGCTTATAGAAAACGACGCACTCAGCGAAAACGGCTTAATGGCGGACAAGACCATGAACACCGTTCTCCACCTTATTGAGGGGTACACGGTTTTGTTTAAGGCAAGCGGTGACGAACGAGTAAAAGCCCGCCTCAAATTTCTGCTGGACATTACCGAAACAAAAATTTTCGACAGCGAGAACAACAAGCTGTTGGTATTTTTCGACAGGGAACTGAATGTTATCGGCGATATTCACTCCTACGGCCACGATATTGAGGCGACATGGCTTATTGACCGCGCCTGCGAGGTTCTGGGGGATAAGGAATATATTGACAAATGGAGAAGCATCAACCTGCGGATATCAAATAATATCTACAGCATTGCCCTTGAAAACGGCGCGCTGAACAACGAGCGGGAGAATGACAAGATCGACAGAAAGCGCGTTTGGTGGGTTCAGGCGGAAACGATCGTGGGCTTTATCAATGCTTTTGAGCAGTCCACAAGGGGTTTGACAGAGCAAATGCCGTTAGGTATTGAGGAACTTAAAGCAAAGGTGCAGGCTCTGAAGGACGGCGGGCAGGAAAAGTTCATAAACGCCATTCATGACGTGTGGAACTGGATAAAGACCTATCAGATCGACAAGCGTGACGGCGGCGAATGGTGGGCAGAGGTTGACTTTGAGGGAAAACCCATGCCGAAGGTCACTATGGTGAACGAATGGAAATGCCCCTATCATAACGGCAGAATGTGCCTGGAGGTAATTTCACGGGGTGTTGATGTGAGTTGAATGTTGTCATACATGACAGTCAAATATAATAGCTGTGAAGAGCTTTTAAATATATACGCCGTGTCTGTATAAGGCTTCGGCAATATCTTGAAAAATTAAACCGAAAGGGACGGGAATAACTATGTTAGTAAACGCAAAAGAGGAAATCGTTAAAACAAGAACAGAGATCCTGCTGAAGGATTACGACTGCTGCAAATGCGAGAAATGTGTGGAGGATATGATGGCTTTGGCGCTTAACAATTTAGCCCCTGCCTATGTAAGCACCCACAAGGGCGAGCTTTTCAAGCGCATTGACAGCACTATTCTGCAAAATTCCACGGATATTGACATTGAAGTCATAAAGGCTATTGAAACGGTAAGCGCTAAGCCTATGCACTAAACGGCTTTGCAATTACTGGCGGTTATTGACACGCGCACTAAAACTATCAAGAGGCAGTACGCAGGAATTGCGGCACTGCCTTTTTTATTTATAGCATTGTTTTACATGGGTAAAGACAATAGGTGATTCAAATTTTCTGTAAAGTATTTAATTGCATTCATAAAAAATTTACAACAAACGATTACGTAATTCCGTAAAAGCATATTGACAAGGCTAAAATATTATGATATTATGTAATTACGGAATTCCAAAAATTCAAATAAAGGAGAATAAAATTATGTCGGAAAGAAATTATGGAGCAGAGATAGACGCTTTGAGAAAGGACATAAACGAATTAAAGGAACTGCTGAAAGGCGGAAAAACCGAAGAAGAAACCTCCGAGGACGGGCAGTGCGGCAGCGAGTCTGCCGACAAAATTGAGGATATGTCTTACAATAAGGTGCTGCATTCGCTTATGAAAAGGATACAAGGAGAATGCGAGGCGGACGGCAGTACGGGCAGGGTCGTTTACACAGGCTGTTTTGCTTCGGGGGGGCGGGAGTCCGTCTGGACAGGGCAGTACAGCAATGATAATCTGTTGAAGCTTATTGAGGACAGGTCGGCGGAAAAGGTGCTTAACTGCATAGGCAGCGGCGACAAGCTGAATATCATGCTTGCGCTTCTCCGCAAGCCTATGACGGTGGCGCAGATAGTCAGCGAGGGGGGCTTCAACTCCACGGGGCAGGTTTATCACCACCTTAACGCCCTTATCGCCGCAGACCTTGTTTTGGAGGACCCGAATAGTAATAAGGGTACTTATATTATTGCGCCGTACCGTGTTCAGGGCATAATTATGCTGCTTTCGGGCATTTCGGATATGATCGAAGGAGACTTCGGTACAGAGCAGTCATGGTATTAAGAACGGCAAAGATATGGGTTGTTGGAAAAATTTTCCGGCAGCCCTATGTGTTGCAGAACTTGCTTTGGCTATGGATTTGTCCTTGAAGATCGAATTTGTGCCCAAGTGAATTGAGGGTTTAGAGGAATTTACAATAAGTTCAAAAAAAGTTCTTGATATATACAATAAAAAGTGATACAATAAGCTTGTAAGTTAATATTCTAAATCCTATGAGCAAAAGCAAGTAGCGAGTGAAAGGTTGTTTCAGAGAGCGGCGTGTTGGTGTGAGCGCTGCACAAACAGCATTCGTGAATGGGTTTGTGAGGAGCAGGGTGAATGGAGATGTGCCGTTTTTGCGGGTCTTTGGTAGCCTGAGCCGTATTTCCTGCGTAAAGGGAAAGGGTATTGATGCGTTAAGCTGCGTACTTTGATTTGTTATCGGATTATTGCGGCATTATCGTTTCGGGTAATGCTTTTTATATTTTCCGTCTTAAATTTGCCGCTTTGCGTATTTTCCCGTAAAGAGATATTCCGGAAACCGGAATATAAAAAGGGTGGCACCGCGATAAGATGAAAGTCTGTCGTCCCTTTGAAAATGTGATTTGCATTTTCAAAGGGACGGCTTTTATTTTGAAAGGAGAATTTTTATGTTATACCCAAGCCTTGACGAAGCAAAGCAGCTGTTTAAAAATTACGGCACTGTGCCTGTATTTCACGAGCTGCTGATAGACAATTTCACCCCTGTGAGAATGTTCGCCATATTAAAGGAAAATTACGAAAACTGCTTCATTCTCGAATCGGTGGACAATTCCAACCGGTGGGGGCGGTATTCCTATATCGGACTTAACCCCAAGCTGGAGATACGTGTGGCAAACAAAAAAGCCGAATTTATCCACACCGACGGCAGACATGAAGAGGTTGACGGCTCCGACCCCATAAAGCTTTTTTCGGAGCTTATGGAAAAATACCGTTCGCCCAAGTTTATCGGCAGACCTAAGCTTACAGGCGGACTTATTGGTTACTTCGGCTACGATATGGCAAGGTATTACGAAAAGAAGCTGACAAATATTCCCAAGGACGATCTGGGAATGCCCGACGCAAATATGTTCATTTACAATGAATTGGTGGCATACGATCATTTGTCCAACCGCGCCGTGATAATTCTGGGACTGGTAAAAGAGGAGATCGAGGAACAGGCAAGCCGCACGGGCGCTTCCTTTGACGAGGCTGCGGAATATATGTACAATTCTCTTTCCGACAGAGCGGAAAAACTGGGAAAGCTGCTTTGCAGATACACTCCAGAGCCTACTCCACGCAATCTTTCACCCGCAAGTTTAAAGATCACCTCCAACTACACTAAGGAGGAATATATGGCAATGGTGGAAAAATGCAGAGAGCATATCAGGGGCGGCGATATAAGTCAGATAGTTCCCTCACAGCGGTTTGAAGCGGAAAATCCCCCCGACCCCTTTGACGTTTACAGAATGCTCCGCTCCACAAATCCCTCGCCCTATCTTTATTATTTCGATCATAAGGATTATTCCATTGCAGGGGCTTCCCCCGAAATGCTGGTAAGCGTTTGCGACGGGAAAATACTCAACAAGCCCATTGCGGGCACGTCCCCCAGAGGGGCTACCGCCGAAGAGGACGCAGAGTTTGAGAAAAAGCTTACAAGTGACCCAAAGGAACGTGCGGAACATTGTATGCTGGTGGACTTAGGACGAAACGACGTAGGCAGGGTCAGCAAAACAGGAACTGTCAAGGTCACGGAATTTATGCGTGTGGAGCGTTATTCAAAGGTAATGCACCTGGTTTCCGACGTTGAGGGAGAGCTGCGGGAGGATAAGACCGCTGTGGACGCTCTTATGTCGGTGCTGCCCGCAGGGACATTGTCGGGCGCGCCCAAGGTAAAGGCAATGGAAATAATCGACAGCCTGGAAAACGTCAAGCGAGGGCTTTACGGCGGCACAGTGGGCTATATGGCATGGAACGGCGATATTGATACCTGCATAGCTATCCGCACGGTGCTTTTCAGAAACGGCAAGGCATATGTCCAGGCGGGAGGCGGCGTTGTTTACGACAGCGACCCCGAATATGAATATGCCGAGACCTGCCGTAAGGCAGCAGCCGTTATAAATGCCCTTGAAAAGGCAGCCGAGCTGGGATAACCGAAATAGAGGAACACTTGGGTTTCCAAAGGGGGTACCCCTTTGGCGGGTCAAGGGTGGAACCCTTGCGGGGGACGGGGGGCGGAGCCCCCTCTTACGGCATAATGCAAATAGAAGCATTTCAAGAGCACACACAGCAACCGCCGCCCGACGTCAGAAAAAGGTATAAGTGAATGAACGTTATACAAGAGTTGTTACAGATTAAAACAATCCCACGTCGGGCGGCGGTGCAGCATAGGAGTGTGTGACGCACGTCACACGCTCCATGCTGCCGCCCGTAAGGGCGAAGTCGCTTACATTCTAAAACAAAGCAGCTGTTCCAGCCGGAAATAAAATAAGTACAAACTAACCGAGAGGAGATTATTTATGATAGTAATGATAGATAATTACGACAGCTTTACCTATAACGTTTACCACGCTGTGGCAGGGCTGTACGACAATATAAAGGTTTTTCGCAACGACGAGATAACCTGCGATGAAATAGACAAAATGAACCCCGAGGCTATAATAATTTCCCCCGGTCCTTCATACCCGAAGGAGGCGGGAATTTCCGAGGAAGCCATTGACAGGTTTAAGGGAAAATATCCCATTCTGGGGATATGCCTCGGTCATCAGGCTATAGGCGAGACTTTCGGAGGAACAATAAAAAGAGCGCAGACCCCTATGCACGGCAAGGCAACAAAGATAAAGCTGGACACAAACAGCGCTTTGTTCAGAGGACTTCCCGAAACTATTTCCTGCGCCCGTTATCATTCTCTGATAATTGAGAGGGAAACTACCCCTGCCTGCCTTAAAATAACCGCCGAGACCCCCGAGGGAGAGATCATGGCAGTGGAGCATAAGGAATATCCCATTTACGGAGTTCAGTTCCACCCCGAGTCCATTTTAGCGGAAATGGGCGTGAACATTATAGCGAATTTCCTGGAAGCCGCAGGTATAAAGGTCACGGGAGAAGTTCCCGCGCTGCCTATGGATAAAAGAACAGGGCTTAAAAAATACATCAAAATGGTGGAAGACGGGGAGAATATCACCGAGGAGCAGGCATTTGACGCCATGAGCATAATCATGGGAGACGCCGCAACGCCTGCCCAGACTGCTGCATTTCTTACCGCAATGAGGATGAAAAGGGAGACCGCAGAGGAGATCACGGGCTTTGCAAAGGGCATGAGAGGGAAAGCCTCAATAATAACAGGCTTTAAGTCCGCAATTGACATTGTGGGCACAGGGGGAGATATGGCGGGAACGTTCAATATCTCAACCACATCTTCATTCATTATAGCCGCCGCAGGGATACCCGTGGCAAAGCACGGCAACAGGGCTGCTTCCAGCAAAAGCGGCGCAGCGGACTGCCTTGAGGCTCTGGGAGTCAATATAAAGATTCCTCCCGCAAAGGCGGCGGCGTGCCTGTCGGAAACAGGTATATCGTTCCTTTTTGCACAGGTTTTCCACGGGGCTATGAAGTATGTTGCACCCGTTCGCAGGGAAATCGGCGTGCCCACATTCTTTAACATCTTAGGGCCTCTCACAAACCCCGCACTGGCGGATTATATCGTTCTCGGAATATATGACAAAAATCTTATGAACCTTATGGCAAACGTTCTTATCAAGCTGGGAATAAAGGGCGCAATGGTTGTAAACGGCAGCGACGGACTGGACGAGGTAACAATGACGGGCATAACAAATGTTTGCGAAGTCCGTGACGGGAAGATCAGCGAATACACCATTGACCCCCATGACTTTGGCTTTGAATATTGTTCTCCCGAGGAACTGTCGGGGGGCACTCCCGAGGAAAATGCGCAGATCACTCTTAATATTCTGAACGGCAGCGACAGGGGAGCAAAGCGGAACACGGTAGTGTTGAACGCAGGCTGCGCAATTTACTGCAAAGGGCTTGCGGCAACGCTTTTCGAGGGCGTGAAAATGGCGGAGGAAATAATCGACAGCGGCAAGGCGCTTGCAAAGCTTAATGAAATGAAAGCCTTCACCAACAAGGAGGACTGATAATGTGTTTCTTGAAGATATAATCGAAAAAAGGAAAGAACAGCTCGAAAGGGAAAAAAGCAAAATTCCCGTTGACGAAATAAAAGTCATGGCGGAAAATGCGCCAAAAAACGACAGAAGCTTTAAAAAATCACTCTCACAAAAGGGTCTGTCGGTAATAGCGGAGGTGAAAAAAGCCTCCCCCTCAAAGGGGCTTATACAGCCGGATTTTCACCCTGTGGAAACCGCCCTTGCCTATGAAAAAGCGGGAGCTGCTGCCATATCGGTTCTTACCGAAGAGCACTATTTCCAAGGCTCGCCCGAGTTCCTTTCGGAGATACGCAAAAATGTAAATATCCCTCTTTTGCGCAAGGATTTTATAATCGACCCTTATCAGATATATCATGCAAAGGCACTGGGGGCGGACGCTGTTCTGCTTATAGCCGCCGTTCTCGGTGACGGAGAATTTTCCGAATATTATTCTCTTGCAAAATCTCTTGATATGGACGTTCTGGCAGAGGCTCACAATGAAGAAGAGGTAAACCGTCTGCTTGATTTGGGAGCGGATATTATCGGCATAAACAACCGTGACCTGAAAACCTTTAAGGTGGATATCGAAAACACCAAGCGGCTGCTTCCCTGCATTCCCGAGGGAGTGACGACTGTCTGCGAGAGCGGCATAAAAACTCATGAGGACATGGTTAATATTGCCGCATGGGGGGCAAATGCAGTGCTTATAGGGGAGACTCTTATGAGGAGCGGCATCGGTGGTATAGCGGACTGCTTTAGAAAGCTTGTGAGCGGAGAATGAAAAAAATTTATACGGCTGTCAAATTCTGCGGTATGCGGCGGCGGCTCGATATCGAATATGCTAACGAGTGCCGCCCGGATTATGCGGGCTTCATATTGTCAGACGGCTTTCGCAGAAGCATTGTTATGGGGACTTTTTATGAGCTTGTCACATATCTTGACAAGGATATTAAACGTGTGGGAGTTTTTGTAAACGAACCTATAGAAAATATTCTGAACTGCCATTATAATCAGGAACTTGACGTAATACAGCTTCACGGGAACGAAAACGAGGACTATATAAAAACTCTCCGAAAGGATTTTTCGGGAGAGATTTGGAAAGCGGTGCGTGCACAAAGTCCCGGGGATATAGGGCGGGAACAGAAAAAGTCCTGCGACAAGCTGCTTATTGACAGCTACAGCGAGGACTGCGTCGGCGGTACGGGGAAGCGCATAAACACGGAGAACGTGAAAAATGCAAATATCGGCAAGCCCTTTTTTATTGCAGGGGGACTTGACGGGGAAAATATTGCGGAGATAATAAGGGAGACCGCGCCCTATGGAGTCGACGTCAGCAGCGGCATTGAAACAGAGGGCTGCAAGGACATTGACAAGATGAAAAAGATCATGAGCATATTAAGAAAAGAAAATCTGAGGTGAGTTTTACAAAAATGGAAAGCAAAGATTTTTTCACGCCGCCCGATCACATAAATTTCCTTGCCAAAAGGCTTTACGGCAAAGGGCAGATCTCCGATATTTCCATTGCCCGCATGGGTAAAAATGGCGGATGACCTGTAACTGTTCACACTCACAGCCACGGACATTTTTTCATAGTAACCGAGGGCGAGGCAAAAATAATTCTGGGGGACGATGTTGTTATCCTGCGGAAAAACGAAAGCTTTTTTGTGGACGGCAGCATTCCACATTCCGTGTGGAACAACAGAGACGAGGAAACCGTTATGATCGGTATAAATTTGGAAGATACAGATTGACCCCTAACTAAGTAAAGAAGCTCAAAAAAATTGAAAAGGAAGGATAAATAAGAATGAACACAAAAGGAAGATACGGCGAATTCGGCGGGCAGTATGTGCCCGAAACGGTAATGAACGCCGTGAACGAGCTTGAAGCCGCTTACAATAAATACAAGGACGACCCCGAGTTTAATAATGACCTTGCGGTCATGTACCGTGACTATGCAAACCGTCCCTCCCCCCTGTACTTTGCAGGCAGGGCGACGGAGAAAATAGGCGGCGCAAAAATTTACATCAAGCGTGAGGATCTGAACCACACGGGAGCGCATAAAATAAACAATGTTTTGGGTCAGCTGCTGCTTGCAAAGCGCATGGGCAAAAAGCGGATAATCGCCGAAACGGGAGCAGGTCAGCACGGAGTTGCCACTGCAACGGTATGCGCTCTTATGGGGCTGGAATGCTGCGTTTACATGGGAGCGGAGGACACAAAAAGGCAGTCCCTTAACGTTTACCGCATGGAGCTGCTGGGCGCAAAGGTGGTAGCCGTGGAAAGCGGCACAGCCACACTTAAAGACGCCATAAACGAGGCAATGCGCGACTGGTGCACAAATATCGACACCACCTTTTACTGCATAGGCTCGGTAATGGGGCCTCACCCCTACCCCGAAATGGTAAGAGATTTCCAGAAAATAATAGGCAAGGAAATCCGCTTGCAGATAATGGAAAAGGAGGGCAGACTGCCCGACGCTGTGGTTGCCTGTGTGGGCGGCGGCTCTAACGCCATGGGTGCGTTTTACGATTTTATCCCCGACAAGTCAGTTCGCCTTATAGGTGCGGAGGCGGCAGGCAGAGGCATTGACACCGCCGAGACCGCAGCCACATTGTCCAAAGGCAGCCTTGGTATTTTCCACGGCATGAAGTCCATTTTCTTACAGGATGATTACGGTCAGATAGCCCCCGTTTATTCCATTTCCGCAGGGCTTGACTACCCCGGCATAGGCCCCGAGCACGCTAACCTTTGGAAAACGGGCAGAGGGGAATACGTCCCTGTGACCGACGAAGAGGCTGTGCAGGCGTTTGAGTTTTTGTCCGCTGCCGAGGGCATAATCCCCGCCATAGAATCCGCTCACGCTATGTCTGCGGCTATGAAGCTGGCAAAGACTATGTCAAAGGATCAGATCATTGTCGTGAACCTTTCCGGCAGAGGCGACAAGGACGTTTACTCCATTGCCCGATACAGGGGCGTTGAGGTAAACAATTAAGGGAGGGAGCATTTTACCATGGAAACACAGGAAAATAAAGTTATATTCAGCGCAATTCAGCCAACGGGTACATTTACCTTGGGAAATTATATAGGAGCAGTTCGCAACTGGGTGAACATTCAGGACGAATACCGCTGCATTTACGC
>CAMWLD010000024.1 GCA_947175005.1 uncultured Ruminococcus sp.
GGAGGCAGGAGGTTAAGAGGCAGGAGGCAGGATGTCGGGATTTTTACCGATATGTGAAATGCTGATGATTGCTTCGTCTTTTAACAAATAATTTGCCTCTGTATTACGAAAAACGCTTGCAAGAAAGCGGAAAGGTTTGATTTTTCTTGCTTCCTGCTTCTTGCCTCTTGTTTCTGTAAGGGTGGTGGTTATGTTTGGCTGAAAACGAAAACGGCGAGGAAAAAACCGAACAAGCCACCGAGAAAAAACGGCGGGACGCTCGTAAAAAAGGGCAGGTTTTGAAAAGCCAGGATATTTCCATTGTTTGTTCATTGTTTCTTACCTTTTTGGTGCTGCGGGTGACTGCTCCACTTATATTCAGCAGTCTGACAAATTATATGAGCGGCATTATCTCCGCTGCGGGAGATGGCATAGGGGACATAAGGTATATTGACAATGTAGTGTATGTAAGACAATTCTTCGCAAGGGCGGTACTGATATTCCTCGTTTGCAGCGGAATACTGTTGGTGGTGTCCTTTGCGGTTGCTATAATATCGACGGGTGTTCAGACAAAATTTTTGGTTTCCTTTGAGGCGCTCAAATTCAAGCTTGACAAGCTGAATCCCATTAAGGGCATTAAAAATATGTTCTCCTTAAAGAGAATTTTTGAAATGGTCAAATCGCTGCTTAAAATGATAATTCTTGTTGCAGTGGTTTACAATGAACTGGGGAAGAGGCTGCATGAAATTATCCGCCTTATAAAGCTTGAACCCTCTTCGGGTTTGGTGTATACGGCGCAGACGGTATTTTCACTGGTAATGACCATTGGAATGGTGTTTGTGGCGATTGCAGCGGCAGACTTCCTTTTTCAGCGGTGGAATTTTGAAAATGAGCTGAAAATGACCAAGCAGGAGGTCAAGGACGAGTACAAGATGATGGAGGGCGACCCTAAGGTAAAGGGCAAGCGCAGGGCTATCCAGCAGCAAATGGCGCAGCAGCGCATGATGCAGGAGGTGCCCAGTGCGGACGTGGTAATTCGTAACCCTACACATATTGCGGTTGCCATACGGTACGACCCTCAGAAAGCCCCCTCTCCTGTGGTGGTGGCAAAGGCTAAGGACAAGGGTGCGGCAAGGCTGGTGGAGATAGCCGAG
The DNA here is from genome assembly GCA_947175005.1 of uncultured Ruminococcus sp. GTDB lineage: Bacteria > Bacillota > Clostridia > Oscillospirales > Ruminococcaceae > Huintestinicola. The sequence continues at coordinate 1,134 of CAMWLD010000024.1, forward strand.
AAAGCGGATGTTGCCACAGTGGAAAACAAGCCCTTGGCTCGTTCCCTTTATGAAAAAGTAGAGGTAGGGCGGGAAATTTCCCCCGAATTCTACGAAAGCGTGGCAGACGTGCTTTGGTTTGTGTATAACCTCAAAAACAAGCCTGTGCCCATTTCCAAAAAGGCCAAAACAAACGCTCCTTACAACTACTAAGGTGCGGACATTAGATAGAATAAATTCGGTAGAGCAGGAACTTCTTGCCTCTTGCCTCTAACTTCTTGCCTCTAGGTGGTGAATACCCTGAATTTTCTTAAAAATGTGGTAGGAAAGAATGTAGTAACGGTATTCGTCATCGTTGCGATATTCTTAATAATCATTCCCCTGCCTACGGCGCTCCTGGACCTGTTGTTTGCGGTCAATATTGCGCTGTCGGTGTATATCCTTATCACGACAATGTATATAAAGGAATCACTGGAGTTTTCCATATTCCCCTCCTTGCTGCTGATAACTACGGTTTTCAGGCTGGGTCTTAACATTTCCTCCACCCGTTCCATTTTGCAGAACAGGGGCTATGCGGGAGAGATAATAAACGCTTTCGGTACATTCGTAATGCAGGGCAATGCTGTAGTCGGATTTATAGTGTTCGTGCTCATTACGGTGGTTCAGATGGTGGTCATCACCAAGGGCGCGGAGCGTGTTGCGGAGGTTACCGCAAGATTTACGCTGGACGCTATGCCAGGTAAGCAGATGGCCATTGACGCCGACCTTAACCAGGGCATTATTGACGACGCCCAGGCAAAGGTAAGGCGTGACAAGATACAGCGTGAATCCGACTTTTTCGGCGCTATGGACGGTGCTGCAAAGTTCGTAAAGGGAGACGCTACGTTCTCAATAGTGGCTGCCATTGTAAACCTTTTGGGCGGCGCTATAATGGGTATGGCCTTTGAGGGCATGGAGTTTTCCGAGGTGCTAAGCACCTATACCATTGCTACCGTCGGCGACGGTCTTTGCTCGCAGATACCCTCGCTGCTTATTTCAGTGGCAATGGGTATGATAGTAACAAGGGCAGCTTCGGAGGAATCCCTCAACAGCGACGTTTTGGGTCAGTTTACGGCACAGCCCACGGTTCCTATGATTGCGGGCGGGGTAATGTTCATAATGGGAATTATTCCCGGCTTCCCCACGCTCACCCTGTTTATACTGGGCGGGGCTTTGATAGGTCTTGGCTTCGGTTTGAGGCGAACCCTCAAGACTGCCGAGGAAGCGGGCGTTGACGAGGAAGCCATGCGGGAAATGGCGGAAAATCAGGACGCTATTTCCGAAATGGAATATTACAAGGATATTGACAATGTATACAAGCTGTTGGCGGTCGAGCCTGTGGAAATGGAATTCGGCTACTCGCTGATACCTTTGGCGGACGAGGCTTCGGGCGGCACGTTTATTGAGCGTGTGGTAATTTTCCGTAAGCAGTTTGCTATGGATATGGGCATGGTGTTCCCCTCTATAAGAATGAGGGACAACCAGCACATCAACCCCAATCAGTATATTATAAAGATAAAGGGCGAGGAGGTCGCCCAGGGCGAGATCCTTATGGATCATTACCTTGCTCTTGACAACGGCGGGATTACCAAAGAGGTAGACGGTATTGATACCATTGAGCCTGCCTTTAACATTCCCGCAAAGTGGATAAGCGAGGAAAACAAGCTTAAAGCGGAGATAGCGGGGTACACCCTTATAGACCCCACCTCCGTTATGATAACCCACCTTTCGGAGGTCATAAAGAACTATGCCCATGAGCTTTTGAGCAGGCAGGATGTAAAGACCATGCTTGACAAGCTCAAGGAAACAAACCCTTCCATTGTGGAGGATATTGTGCCGAATATTGTGCCTGTGGCGTATCTGCAAAAGGAGCTTTGTCTGCTTTTAAAGGAGAACATTCCTATAAGGGACTTGCAGACCATTCTGGAGACGCTGGCCGACAATCAGCATAATATGAAAGACCTTGATATTACCAATGAGTATGTCCGTCAGGCGCTGAAGCGCACCATTACAAGGCGTTTTTCCGACGGCGGGCAGGTAAGAGTTATCACTCTTGACACGGAGACGGAGAACAAGATAATTGCTTCCGTTAAAAAATCCGAGCAGGGGTCGTACCTTGCAATGGATCCCCAGTCGATACAGGATCTTATTGCCTCTTTGAACGCCCAGGTGGAGCGGATAAAGGACGTTGTGCCAAGCCCTATTGTGCTCACATCTCCCATTGTGCGCATATACTTTAAAAAGCTGGTGGATCAGTTTATTCAGGGCGTTACGGTGCTTTCTTTCAATGAGATAGACAACTCCGTGCAGATCCAGGCGGTAGGAAATATAAGCATTTAAATTAAACTTGCAATACAGGCATTTTCCCATTTGAATGAACTTTATTTGATTTGGGGGTGGAAGCAAGATGTATATGAGTGCGGCGGAAAATACGGACAACACAGTCAAGATTGACAATGCCGGCAATCACAGTGTGCAGCAAGCTGCAGGGCATGAAATTGCGGGGCTGTTTGAAAAATACGGCAGGGACAAGGACAGCGCGGTACGCAATGAGATCGTCATGCGCAGTATGCACATTGTGAAATATGCGGTGCTTTCCACTCGGAATATGTTCAGGAAATATACCGATGAGGACGATGTGTACAACGAGGCGGCTCTGGCGCTTCTGGGCGCTGTGGACAGCTTCGACCCCGCAAGGGGAGTGAAGTTTGACACATATGCTTCCATAAAGGTGCGGGGGGCTATAATAGACTATGTGAGGCGGAGCGACGCAGTGCCGAGAGGGGTGCGGAAATTCGCCAAGGAATACGACAGGGCTTATTCCGAGCTTTACGAGAAGCTGGACAGAGAGCCTACACGTGAGGAAATTGCGAAATTTCTCGGAATGAGCGTGGAAAAGCTGGACAGCTTTGCGGCAAGGAATGCTGCGGCTCAGACTGTCAGCTTTGAGGAAATGCTGCTGGGGGGCTTTGACCCTGCGGCGGACAGCGACGACAGCTGCTATGAAGCTGAACGCACTGTTCTGGAGGGGGAGCGGCGGCAGCAGCTTATTGAGGCCATAAAGTCCCTCAAAGACAAGGAGCGGACGGTCATTACCCTTTACTATTACGAAAAGCTAAAATATTCGGAAATTGCCCAGGTCATGGAGGTTTCCGAATCGAGAGTGTGTCAGATACATTCTAAGGCTGTGAGCAAGCTGAGGGATCATTTAAAGGAATATTTGTTTTAAATTATTATACATACAGAAGCTAAGGAGGAATACATATGCTCAGAGGCTACTACACTTCCGCAAACGGTATAATCAACGAGGAAAGGATCCTGAACATCATCACCAACAACCTTTCCAATGCAAAGACCTCGGGTTACAAGGCGGATACGGCTATCCCCACCACCTTTGAGGACGAGCTGCTGCTTTTATACAACGGCCAGCGGAGCGATACGGGAACTATCCGCTACCGCACCATTGTTGACAGCTTTACATCTCTTGAGGACGGCAGCTACGAGGAGACAGGTTCGCCTTTGGATATAGGCATAATGGGTTCGATGTACTTTAACATTCAGAGGAGAAACGGCGACATTGCTCTTACAAGGAGCGGTCAGTTCAATATAGACAATGAGGGTTATCTTGCCCTTGGCTCGGCGGGGCGTGTGATCGACGATAACGGCGACCCTATCTACCTTGCCACGGCGGATTTCAAGGTAAATGAGCAGGGGGTCATAACAGCTCCCGACGGCAGGGAGATTCAGCTTGCTCTTACCTTTGTGGAGGACACCTCGGACGTGGAAAAGCTGGACACCAACCTTTTCCGTCCTTATGAGGACCTGGGCTGGGGAAATGCCCCCGAAGGTATGGTCTACAGAGTGCGGCAGGGGTGGTTTGAGCGGTCAAATGTGGATGTGGCGGACGAAATGGTCAAGGCTATGGACGCAAATTCCCTTTTCAGAGCCAATGCTCAAGCGCTGCAAATTGCCAACTCCATTAATCAGATAGCCTGCAATCAGCTGTTCGGTATCACAGGCAACTAATCAGATATTTAACCAATAAAAATAAATTCCGAGGCAGGAATTAGCGGTTGATGAGCAAGTATCTTTTCTTACCTCTAACTTCTAACCTCTAAAAAGGAGCGCATTCTTATGGGTCGAATAGGTTTTTTTACGGCTTCAACGGCTGTTATCGCTTATCAGATGGGTATGGACATTACGGGCAATAACCTTGCCAATGTCAATACATACGGCTTTAAGGCGGCAAGACCGTCCTTTGCGGATCTTATCTACGACAAGCGGAACAATGATATTGAAGAGGTCCAGACAGGTCACGGCATTAAGGTCGACAAGACCGATTATATGTTCGAGCAGTCGTCGCTTCGGACGACGGGGCGTAACTTTGACTTTGCGGCTTTGAACGAGGGCTTTTTCGCTGTGGAAACTCCCTCGGGGAATATTGCCTACTCCAAGGACGGCGCATTCTATATGACCGATATAAACGGCGACGGCACGGGCTGGCAGCTTTGCGATTCCAAGGGCAGCTTTGTGCTGGATTACGAGGGCAACCGCATAGAGATACCCTTTGACGAGAACCGTCAGGTGGACACCAATGCTCTTAGGGACAGCATAGGCACTTACCGTTTTGAGAACCCTTACGGGCTTGACCAGTTCGGGGATAATTACGTTATTCCCACAGGCTCCAGCGGAGAGGCCTTTGCGGACGAGAATGTCAGAAAGATGCAAGGGTATCTGGAGGCTTCGGGCACAAGCGTTGCAAATGAGATGTCCAAGGTTATCGAATATCAGCGTGCTTTCCAGCTGAATATCAACATGGTAAAGCTTCATGACGATCTGATAAATGTGGTGAACAATCTGCGGAATTAACGGTATATCGGCGTTAACGCAATTTATAAAATTTCCTGCCGGAGAAAAATATGGCAGGCTCTAAGAAAGGGATATAATATGGCACTTAAAAATATGCACGATCTTAATGCGGTGCACTTTGATGTGCTGCGGGAGATAGGCAACATAGGTCAGGGTAATGCGGCAAGCTCTTTGTCGGAAATGCTGGGAATGTCCATTGATATTTCCGTTCCCACGGTGCGGCTGCTGGAGATGGATGAAACTGTTCAGTATCTCGGCGGCCCCGAAAATATAGTTCTCGGTATGCTGGTGGGGCTTAGCGGCGACATTCAGGGTATGATGCTGTATGTGCTCCAAAAGGGCTTTGCAACGACCATGATAAACACGATCTTCGGCAAGGATGTGGCGGAGCTTACAGACCTTGACGAAATGGACCTTTCCTTTGTGCAGGAGATAGGGAATATTCTGGCGGGGTCGTATGTAAATGCGCTGTCGTCGCTGTCGGGGCTTACTATTGACATATCCGTGCCCAATATTTCCATTGATATGGCGGGGGCTATCCTTGCTGTGCCTGCGGTGGAGTTTGCTCACATCGGCAGCAAGGTGCTGTTTATTGACGATAACTTTATGTTTGCAAGCGAAAAAGCTTCCAACGAGGTCAAGAGCAATATGATACTTGTTCCCGAGCTTAAATCTTTGGACACGCTGTTTGAGCGGCTGGGTGTGGATTAGAGGCAAGGGGCTCAGAAGCAAGAGGCAAGAGCCGCTTGGTATGAGTTCTTCCCCGGGCTTGGGGATTCTGGTAAACTAAGAGAATATTCTGAAACATTGAAATTTTAAAAAGGGCAGGGCGGTTTTGTATGCAAGAGCCGTTATTTCTTGGGTCTGCCTTTTGAGGAAAGAAAGTGTTAATGGAAAATGGTAACGGTAGGTATAGCTGATCTTAATGTGGCAAGGAATTCCGACACGGTCTGCACATATGCGCTTGGGTCATGTGTGGGGATATGCCTTTACGATAAAGATCTGAAAATAGCGGGGCTGGCGCATATAATGCTGCCCTGGAGCAAGGACGCAAACATTCCCAACGACAATATGCGCAGGTATGCGGACACGGGGATAACCGAGCTTATTCAGAAGATGATAGCGTGCGGTGCACGAAAGCCCGTGCTTACGGCAAAGATTGCGGGCGGGGCGCAGATGTTCGCTACGAATTCGGCGGTATTCAACATTGGCGACAGGAATGTGGACGCGGTGAAAAAGGTGCTGGCTTCTTACAATATTCCCATTATTGCCGAGCAGACGGGGTCGAATTTCGGCAGGACGGTATTTTTCCATGCCGATACGGGAATAATGGAAATAAGAGCGGCAACAAAGCCGACGGTTATGCTTTGATAGAGATAATAGGCAAGAGGCAAGAGATGTAAGCTTGCAATCTTGCCTTTTTGGTTTTTGAAGGCGAATAAAGAGCACTCACTCCACTCGGGTTCCAAGGGCGGAGCCTCTGACCTGCCAAAGGGGTTCCCCCTTTGGAAACCCAAGTGGAGTGTGTGCGCTTGTGTGCTTTAGTTTATTCTTTGGAGGTGCGTAAAATGAACCCACGGCTTGATTATTTACGTGAAAAAACCATGCTGCTGACCACTGCCCCGGGGGTCTATCAGATGAAAGACGAGGGCGGGCACATTATCTATATCGGCAAGGCCAAAAACCTGCGGAACAGAGTTTCCTCCTATTTCGCCAAGACCCCAAACCACACCCCCAAGGTGGCAAGCATGGTGGCGAATGTTTACGATTACGATTTCATTGTTACAAAGTCCGAATATGAGGCGCTGGTGCTGGAATGCTCAATGATAAAGCAGCATTCCCCCAAATACAACATTCTCCTGAAGGACGACAAGGGCTACAGCTATATCCGCATTTCCCCGCCCCCTTATTCCCGCATAACTGCCGAGCTGCAAAAGCCCTCTTCGGGCACGCTTCTCGGCCCTTACACCAGTTCATTCGTGGCAAGGCAGACGGTAAATGAGGTGAACAGGGTTTTCATGCTGCCCTCATGCAGGAAAAATTTCCCGAAGGACATTGGCAAGGGCAGGCCGTGCCTTAATCATCACATCAAGCGGTGCATGGGTGTTTGTCTGGGCAATGTTTCCGAGAAGGAGTACGAGGAGATAATTGCGGGGGCTTTGGATTACATGAAAAACGGCTCGGAAATGTCCGTAAAAAAAATGACCGAGAAGATGAACGAGGCGGCGGAAAATCTCGATTTTGAAACGGCGGCACGCTTGCGCGACCGCATAAGTGCGGTACAGAGGGCGGCGGACAGTCAGAATATAATAAGCGAAGCCCTGCCCGATACGGACGCTGTTGCAATTGCACGGAACAGCGGAGAGGCGTGCGCTGCGGTGATAATGTACCGCGGAGGCAGGCTTTTTGACCGTGCGGAATATTTCCTTGGGGAGGAAGAGGGGGAAAGCGAAATGATGGAGGATTTCGTTACCCAGTATTACAGCGGACAAAGGGAGATCCCACGGAATGTGGTTCTCGGCTGCGACCCGGGGAATATGCCCGATATTGAAGAGCTTTTGCGCAGCCGCAGCGGACGGGCAGTTGATGTTATGTGTCCGCAGAGGGGGCGTTATATGCGGCTTTCGGAAATTGCCCGCTCAAATGCGGAGGAGTATCTTTCCATAAAGGTGGGGAGAACTGCCCGCGAAATAGCCGCTCTTGAAGAATTGGCGCGTTTGCTGGGTCTCAAAAAAACGCCTCTTTACATTGAAAGCTACGATATATCCAACTTGGGTTCGGCGGATATGGTAGCGGGAATGATCGTTTTTGAAAACGGCAGACCCTGCAAAAAAATGTACAAAAAATTCTCCATTAAGGAGAATAAAATTCAGAACGATCTTGCTTGTATGCAGGAGGTTTTGCGGCGGCGGTTCACTCATTATCTGGACGAGAATGAGACAGACGAGGGCTTTAAGCGTTTGCCCGACCTTATATTGCTTGACGGCGGTGAAAATCAGCTGAATGCCGTCCGTGAAGTGCTGTGGGAAATGGATATAACTCTGCCTGTGTTCGGCATGGTAAAGGATAACAACCACCGCACCCGTGCCATAACCGCGGACGGGGGTGAGATAAGCATATCCGAGGCAAAGTCCGCTTTTATGCTGGTGACGAGGATACAGGACGAGGTGCACAGGTTCTCCATAGGCTATCAGCGTAAAAAGCACCGCAAGAGTGCTTTTGAACTGGGAATAACAAGCGTTAAGGGGATAGGCGAGAAAAAGGCTGTGAAGCTGCTTAGCAAGTTCAAGACCATGGAAAACTTAAAAAATGCCTCTCCCGAGGAAATTGCCGCTGCGGCGGGAGTGAATTTGCAGGTTGCCCGGGACGTGTGGGATTATGTGCATGAGTAAAGGAAAAGTCTGCTGCACGGCCTGTGCAGCAAAACAAAGCTGTTCTCATGCCGGGCTGCAAATAAAATGCGGTCTCTTAGCGGCTGTAATTACCATATATCGCCGTCAAGGCGCTTTATATACGGTTCGCCAAGTTCCTTGCCATATCTGTACAAGGCTTTTCATAATCCCTGATTTTATTCAGCTGTCTTTATCGTTTTTACTTGCAAGCTCCTGAAATTATTTTCCCCCTCTCTTTATTCTGTTATACTTAAAAGTTATTGACTTGTCAAGGGCTGTGAAAAAATTTCAAAGGCGAAGGTTGAGTACACAGGCTTTATAAGCCCGGTTGACGTCTTTTGCAGAAAGGTAGATTATAGCTATGCCAAATCCTGATTTTAAACCTGATGTATTATCAGTGGATTATGTAAAAGAACATGGCGTTTTATACAATGAATATGTTTTTTATTCAGAAAATGAAGAATGTGAACCATTATATGATAAAGAGCCTTCGCTTGGCGGGAAACCTTTTACCGGACTTCTGTATGAACTTTATTATAATAGTGGTGTTCCCAGATACTATCAATATTATGAAGATGGCTTTGGAAACGGAGAATATGTAACATTCTATGATACGGGTTCTGTTGCTTCATACTGCATTATGAAAGGATTTAGTTTTATTGGTAAATTATATGAATGGTACAAAAACGGAAATCTTAAATGCTATATGGAAAAAGACAGTAATGGAAGATACATAAAAACCATTAGATTTGACGAAAATGGTAAAATAACCCTTTTGATTGAAAACGGAAAAACTAAAATAGAAAATAAGTGATAAATCAATGGAAACAAGCGAAATGCAAGAAAAATTCATAAGCCTGCAAAATAAATTCCGATTCAGAATAAATAGCAAAGATACATTTAATTTTGATACAGTCAGATCGATTGCAGGTGTTGACCTTGCATATTGGAATGACAATAATCAGGAAATATGCTGTTTGTTGTAAGGTTAAAATAAAAGGGAGCAAGAAAAAACTCACTCCCTTAAATTTTTACATCTTTTTTCCCCCGACCACACGCACAATCCCCGCTCCGTCCTTTTCGGTAAAAATATCCCCGAAGCCGTTTTCCTCCAAAATGCGGCTTACGATAGCCGCCTCATCGTCTCCTACCTCAAAGATCATAAGCCCTCCGGGGGCAAGCAGGTAGTTCCACATACAGGCTATTACACGGTAGAATTTGAGGCCGTCCGTTCCGCCGTACAGGGCTGTTTCCGGCTCAAAGGTGACCTCCCGCTGAAGATTGCTCATATCGTCGTCCGTAAGATAAGGCGGGTTTGCCACAATGCAGTCAATGGGGATAAAACGCTCATCATCAATAGGATCGCGGAAATTATCCAGCATACGCCCGTCCATTACGTCCCCTCGGAAAAGCCGCACATTGACGTTATTGTTGCGCACATTTTCCGAAAGATAGGGAAACGCCTCTCCCGACAGCTCCACCGCATAAAGCTGCGCCGCTTCTCCCATTTTTTTTGCTATACTTACCGCTACACAGCCGCTGCCGCTGCACAGATCTATTACATGGAGCTTGCGGTCAAGCTTTTTGTGCATTTTTCGCAGCTGCACAAGGGAAGCATCCACCAGTGTCTCCGTGTCCGCTCTGGGAATGAGAACCCCCTCGCCCACACGGAATTTAAGTCCGTAAAATTCCCACTCTCCAAGTATATACTGCAAGGGATAGCCCAGCGCACGGGTATTTGCCGCACCCAGCACCTTCTGGCAGCGGTCGGGGCTTATCTCTTCCTCGGGGTGCAGCGCCAGCGCTTCACGGGTTATCTGCCCGAAATCCTCTAAAATGCAGGCTTTGTCAAAGTCTTTGTCGGGAATGTCCCGCAATATTTTGTCAATATTTTCACTTAGTTCACGAACGGTCATCTTTTTTCCCTTTCGGCTTATTGGCATATTAGTTTATTATAAGGCATATAGTACTGTTTCTATACCCTCGGCACTGTAATTCCTCAAATACAGTTTGTAATCGGGTACGAGGCTTTGGATATATTGGGGAATAGTCATCAGATCCTCCGCTTTATGATACACACATATTGCAAGTTTCGGTCTGCACTGTTTTATGGTATTCCGAGCACCTGTAAGGGCTTTAAGCTCCGAACCCTCTATATCCATTTTTATAAATGTTACATTTTCATCCTTTACGGTTTCGTCTATGGTAGTTACCTCTATCTCAATACCGTTTTCCGAAACAATGCTGCTTGAGACAGAACCACTCGCAGCAAAGTGAAGTACCCCTGCTTTGTCGGAAACACCCTTGGTAATAATTTCAATATTTTCAAGCCCTGCAAGGTTATTTTTCATCTTTTCGGCGTTCGTAGGGTCTGCTTCAAAGGCTATGACCTTTTTGTAGCCTGCACTCTTCTCCTGTGTTTTGATTGCCTTGGTAAATTCAAGTATCGTGTCGCCGTCATATGCGCCGCAGTCGATAAAGGTCTCGTTTTCACACAAGGTTATTATATCATCATCGAAATATACAGGTTTTTTTGTATATTCCTTGGGATAAGTACCTGTTGTATTCTGATAAATGTACCTGTCAAGGGAAAGCTTTGACTCCTCATCTGCAAGGTCATCACGGAGTTTTTGAAGAATATCTTTATTTTTCTCCATCATATCCTCATTGATGCGGCAGTCACAGTTCCTTAAAACAAATCTTCCACCAAAATCAAGGAAGTAGCACTTTCTTATGTTTTTGTGTGTTTTAAGCTCGTTTTCCTTCTCCTGTGTAAATCCTATGAAACCGACTATAACGTTACAGAGGTTTTTTGACAGATATTGTTCTAAGATGTATATCGGTTTCCCGTTAAAGGAGCTGTCTTTTGGGTAATATTTTTCATCAACAGCGTATCCGTCAATGGTTACACCTTTTTTTTCAAGCCAGTTTGTGATAATTTCTGCACGTACAGACGCTCCGTATATAATGGTTGGAATGTCCGAGCTTTTCAAATAGTCAAGCATTTTAGCAAATAGATCCATAATAGGTACTCCTTTATAAATATATAAAATTTTTTCAAACGATCCCGAATCCGGCATATATCAAAAGAAATGCCGCCTTAAAAATATATCAATATCAGGCGGCTTGAAATATGCGTTTAATTTCCCGTAATGGTTCTTATCTCGCTTATTGAGTGTTCAAACGCCGCCAGTATCTTTGGGTTAAAGCAGCCGCATTCGCCGCCCTTTATCATTTTTACAGCCTTTTCGTGGCTGAATGCTGATTTGTAGACCCTGCGTGATGTTAGGGCGTCGTACACGTCGGCTATGGACACCACCTGAGACCAAATGGTTATCTCATCACCCGCAAGACCGTCGGGATAGCCCTTGCCGTCCCAACGCTCATGGTGGTGGCGGCATATGTCGCGGCAGTAGTCGTAAATATCCTCGTCGATTATATCGGAGACCTTTTCCAGTATTTCCCAGCCGCTTACGGTGTGCCGCTTCATTACCTCAAATTCAGCCTCGGTAAGTCTGCCGGGCTTGCCCAAAATACTGTCGGGCACGGAAATTTTGCCAATGTCATGGAGCATGGCGGAAATGACCATTTTGCGTATTTCCCCCGAATGCAGCTCATACTCGGGGTAAAGCTCGGCAACGTTTTGGAGCAGCACGTTTGTTATGCCGCAGATACGCTTAACGTGTTCCCCCGATTCGCAGTCACGGAATTCTATAAGCTCCGCCAGAGCCTGCACCATGGAGATGTGCATTGCGGAAAGCTTTTTCACCTGCTCTGCCACCATATCCTCAAGCTCCCTGCGGTGCTTGAAAAGCTCGATCATATTTTCCACGCGGCAGATGAGGAAGTTCGCTATAAATGGTTTAGGGATAATGTCCACTGCGCCAAGACGATATGCCTCCAGCAGCAGTTCCTCGCTGTCTGCGGCAGTGGCGGTGGTTATCACCAGCACGGGCACGCGCTTTATAAGACCCGATTTGTTAAGCTCTTGCAGCACCTCGATGCCGCCCATAACAGGCATCATAAGATCCAGCAGTATGGCGGAGACATCGTTTTTTTCCAGTATCTCAAGCGCCTGCTTGCCGTTTTCCGCCTGGAGCGTATTATATTTTTCCTCGAAGCAGTCTGCCAATATTTCACGGTTAATGGCAGCGTCATCAACTATAAGAATGCTGTTTTTTTCCATAACATACCACCCTCAAAGTTTCTGTAGATTTGGCTGAACTGCTGATCTTTCAGAACAGCCCTCAAAAGTTATTTGTAAATAATTCTTCTTATATTTTATCATAAATTTGCCGTTCAGTTAAGGGTAATTATGAACTGTTTTGTTAAATTATTATGAACAACGCTCAAATGCCGCGGGGCTGTTTTCCCCCTCAAACGCCGGGGGAGTGGCTTTTTTCCTCTCAAATGCCGAGGAATGGCTTTGTCCCCCTACCACGCTGGGAACCAGCTTTTCTCCCCTACCATGCCATGAAACTGGCTTTGTTCCCCTACCACGCCGAGGAGCCGCGTTATGTTGATGTGAATGAATTTGAAAAGTATTTATTTGTCGGTAATTGTGACTGCCTAATAAATGAAATGTGACTTTGTTTATAAAATGCTTTAATTGGCTGGCAACTGCAAGTGAAGGTGCAAAGGGGGAAACCCAAAGAGAGGGGAGGGGGG
>CAMWLD010000025.1 GCA_947175005.1 uncultured Ruminococcus sp.
ACTATATATTCTGTGACGCGGCAGCTTATAAAAAACATTACATAAAAAAGACTTTTCAACTGTCTGAATGATTTTTTCTGCTGAATGAAAAAACATTTGACCGTCCGTTCCCTATATTCGGCGCTTTTTTATTTTCCCCTTAATTGTCAACTTCCTCGATTTTCCTATTTTCGGGAAATGTCACCGAAAATTTTAACGAAATAAAAATTTTTTGTCAGCCCTTGACAACCGCCTCTCTTCGTTATATACTTATATTATAGGGTAAATTTTACAGTGTTTTTACGGTATAAAGCGTGAAAATTGGCGAATATAAAATTTACATAAATTTTTATTTAAGTTTGTTTAATATTTACAATAAATTCACAAAATATAATACGAGAGGAGGGAACATTTCCCGGAAATTTTTTTTGGAATCATCGAATGACGAATTTGCAGAATGCAAATTGTAAGAACATATCCAAAAATCCGAGAAAATGTTCAAAGAAATCATGAAAAAGCTTTTGGAAAATCTCTATTACGTGGGGGCGGCAACCCCCGCCCTGCGAATATTCGATATAATAATCCCCGCCGACCGCGGCACTACCTATAATGCTTATCTGCTGCGGGGAGAGAAAACCGCCCTTATTGAAACGGTTCAGGACAGCTTTGCTCCCACGCTTTTGGAAAATATCCGTGAGATCTGCGACCCTGCCGAGGTGGACTATATCATCTGCAACCACACCGAGCCGGATCACAGCGGGGCATTGGCGGAAATACTCAAAAGCTGCCCCAACGCCACTGTTTACGGCTCTTTTGCGGCTATAAAAAATCTTAAAAACATTCTCAATACAGAGTTTCAAAGTGTTGCAGCCCGCAATAAAACATCATTGGATCTGGGCGGATATACTTTGGAATTTATCTCTGCGCCAAATCTCCACTGGCCCGATTCCATGTTTACATATTGTCCCGAACTGAAAACCGTGTTCACCTGCGACTTTTTGGGGGCGCATTTCAGCGGTGCGGTCACAGATGAAGAGATCACCGATATATCGGGATATGATGAGGAACTGGCAAAGTACAACAAATACATATTCGGTCCTTTTGGCGAGGCTGTAAAAAACGGTGCGCAAATCCTGCGGGGACTGGATATCCAAATGGCGTGTCCCTCCCACGGACCTGTGCTTAAAACAATGCTTCAAAGCGTTATTGACCGCTATGACAAGTGGGCGGACAGTGCCGCAGTACCCGGCAAGATCGCTGTTTTCTATGTTTCTGCCTACGGTTACACCAAGGCTATGGCCGAAGCGCTGGCAAGAGGCGCAGAGAAAGGCGGCGCACAGGTAAGCCTTTACAACATCACCGAAACCGCCCCGGAAGTGCTGGCAGAGGCTGTGGAAACTTCCACGGGATATATGTTCGGTTCTCCTACCCTTAACCGTGACGCACTGCCTCCCGTATGGAATGTGATGAACATGATAAGCGCTGTATCCTGCAGAGGCAGAAAGGCCTTTATCTTCGGCTCTTACGGCTGGAGCGGCGAGGCTTGCGGCAACCTTGCACAAAGGGCTGAAGGGCTGGGACTGAAAATATTCGGAGAGCCTGCAAAGATATGCTTCAAGCCCACCGAAGAAGATCTTTCAAGCTTAGAGAAAACAGGCGAGGAATTTGCAGCGGCAGAGTAATTGCAAACGCAGTAAGTGATCTTGTGCAATTATACTGTTTTCCCTTTAAAGGATTGTAGCGTTTTAAACTCAAGAAAGCATAACTTTTTTGCTTAAAATCAATAGCTATAGCGAGCGGCAACATAATTCAATTTTATCTGTAAGCCTCAATGGCATTATCAAAGCCGCTTGCTGTATCTGTTCGTTAAGATTTGACGGACGGATTTTTTACCCCATATATTTCAATATTTTTTGCAAAACGGTAAAATAAATTTTTTAAATCGGAAGTTTTTTGCGTGGAGATACCGACTTTTACAGACTACGCGGTTTGTGAAAAATCAACGGAAATTCCGCGTTTTAAAAGGTATATTTTGACTTCGTAACCGAATTGTTATATTTTGCGGAAAATTGTTGCCGTTTTGTTGTTGAAAAATCGGGGGAAATGTGGTATAATAATACTATCTGAATTAATAAGGAATGTGTGACATTGGTATTCTCCGATATTTTTTTCCTGTTTGAGTTTCTGCCTCTTTTTCTTGTATGTTATTTTGCGGCAAGCAAAACCCCTGCCAAAAACATTGTCCTCATTTGCTTTTCCCTCTTTTTCTATTCCTGGGGAGAGCCTGTTTGGGTATGCCTGCTGCTTTTCAGTTCCGTTTTTGATTATTTCAACGGGCGATTCATAGCCGAGCACAAAGACGAAAAAAAAGCTGTGCTGGGCGTCATTGCGTCATGCACTGTAAACCTCTCCATTCTGGCAGTATTCAAATACAGCGGTATGCTTGTTACGGGGATAAACGGGCTTTTATCCCTGTCTCTGCCTGTGCCCGATTTTCATATGCCCATAGGCATTTCCTTTTACACCTTTCAGTCCATAACCTATGTGGTGGACGTTTACAGAGGACAAGCCCGTGCGCAGAAAAATTATCTCGGCTATTTGCTGTATTTATCCATGTTCTTTCAGCTGGTGGCAGGGCCTATTGTGCGATACAGCGCTGTTTCCAGGGAGATCGAAAACCGCTCGGTAAAGATCGCAGAATTCAGCGACGGGATCACACGGCTGATAATGGGTCTCGGGAAAAAAGTGCTTCTTGCAAATTCCATAGGCTCTATTGCAGATGAACTGCTGGGCTTTGAGGGTATGCCCTCATCGGTGCTGGCGGCATGGGCGGGGGTAATACTTTACTCGCTTCAGCTTTACTTTGACTTTTCGGGCTATTCGGACATGGCGATCGGCATGGGGCTTATGTGCGGCTTCCACTTCCCCGAAAATTTCAACTATCCATATATTTCACGCTCGGCAACGGAGTTTTGGCGCAGGTGGCACATTTCCCTGGGCAGCTTTTTCCGTGACTATCTCTACATTCCTTTGGGGGGCAACCGCAAGCACCAGCTGCTAAATCTGACGATAGTATGGTTTTGCACAGGGCTATGGCACGGGGCAAGCACTAACTTTATCCTTTGGGGGCTGTATTTCGGAGTTCTGCTGATAATCGAAAAGAAATATCTGCTTAAAATACTGGAAGGCCTGCCCAAGATCGTAGGGCACTTATACCTTATCATTGCGGTGATCTTCGGGTGGATGATATTCTATTTCACGGATATGTCCCGCATGGGAGCGTGCTTTGGCGCTATGTTCGGCAAGGACGGGATAGAGCTTACCGACCTGCTTACCCAGTCAAAGCTCCAAGGCAGCCTTTGGCTCATCATGGCGGCAATTCTCCTTTGCACACCTGTTTACAGGGCGGTTTCGGATTTCGGACACCGTGTTGCCAAAAACACAAAGGGCGGCTTTGCAATAGTAAGCGCTGTGAAAATGATCTTCCTTTTGGGTATCCTCTTACTTTCCTTCGCTTCACTTGCCGCAGGGAATTACAACGCTTTCCTGTACACCCGTTTCTGATAGTTTTCCGCTTTTTGTGGGCTTTTTGTGGATCGTATCAAATGCAAAAAGGCAAAAGTTCACAGAAAATTACTTTAATATAATGTTAGCCGGCATATTTTCGGGCAGAATATTAATAAAGCAAATTGTAATGCCAAAAATTTTCGAGTTTTAAAAAAAATTGGGATAATTTTGCAATTTTATTCATATAAAGGAATGTTCTACTATGAAAAAAAGCAGAAAAAGAATACTTGCGGAAAGAGAACGGGCAGCGGAAAAGGTCTACCAGAAGCGCCATTCCGTTTATCAGCGGGTGTGGATAGTGCTGTTCCTGTCGGTGGTTTTCTTTACGGGGCTTTGTCTTGCGCTGCTGAACCGCCCCACCGTTTCCGACAGGGAAAACAGGGAACTTACCGAAAAGCCCGAGCTTACGGTTCAGAACTACCTCAGCGGCGAATTTGCCGAGGGGTATACAAAATATTTTTCCGACACAGTTCCTTTCAGAGATACCTTGCTTAATCTTTCCTCCGCCTTTAACAAGCTGAAGGGCATTGACTCCCCCACCTTTTACGGCAATGTGGCTGTGGTGGCGGACGATCACGGAAATTCCATTGAGACCGACATACCTGTGAACGGAACAGAGCCTGTAGGCAGAGAGCCTCTTGTGATAACCCGTCCCGAGGATGAGCCGTCAGTTACCGAGCCGCCTGTTACCGAAACAGTCACAGAAACCGAGGAGGAAGAAGAGGTACAGGACATTGCGGAGTTCTCCCACAACGGCATTGTGGTGGACAGCGTTAAAATGTACGGCGATAATGCGGGGGTAATGCTTTTCGGCGGCAGCAAGACCTGCGGCACACGGTATGCAGAGCTTATCAGCGACTACAAAATCGCTTTGGGTGACGACGTGAATGTTTACAATATGGTAGTGCCCACCTCGGCGGAGTTCTATCTGCCGAAGAAATTCAGTCGGTTCAGCGCCTCGGAAAAGGACTCTATCGACCATATCTACAGCAGCTATACAGCGAACGTTATCCCCATTGACGCTTACTCGGAGATAGCCGCTCACACAGATGCATATATCTACCTGCGCACCGACCACCACTGGTCGCAAAGAGGGGCTTACTATGCGTATGCCGCCCTATGCAAAGCCATTGGGCAGACTCCCCCGAATATTGAAAGCGATTACGAGTCCCTGACCAAGGAGGGCTTTGTAGGCTCTCTATATACCTACACCAACGATATTACCCTTAAAAACAGCCCAGAAATTTTCACCTATTACAAGCCAAAATCCGAATACACCACCTATTACTACGACTACAAGACCCTCGAATCAAAGGGCACGGGTCCGCTTTTCTATGAAAATGTCAGCGGCGGCAACTGCTACGGTATGTTCCTGGGGGCGGACGCACTTCACACAAAGATAGTCACGGAGCTGAACACAGGCAGGAAAATCTGCGTATTCAAGGAATCCTACGGCAATGCCTTTGTACCCTTTTTAGTGGACAGCTTTGACGAAATTTACGTTATCGACATAAGATATTTCGGGCGGAATGCTGTGGAATATATCAAGGAAATGGGAATAACAGATGTGCTTTTCCTTAACAACGCCTTTGCAGCCAATACCAATTCCCTTATTGACGGCATTGAATATATGTACACCTATGATTACGGCACGCTGGATTCCGAAGAGTTAGCCGAGGTAAGGCAGTATATGGCGACAATGACCACGGCTGCCGAAGCCGATGAAGATGATAACAGCGTATCGCAATAAGGAGGGTATGAAAATGTACGCCGACTGCCACATTCACACGGAATTTTCCGGGGACAGCGACACGCCTATGAAAGTTCAGCTTGACAAGGCAGTTTCCCTTGGCATGGAGCAGATCTGCATTACCGATCACAACGATCATGATGTGGTTTCCGATATTGATTTTAACCTTGATTTTGAGGGATATTTTAAGGAAATGGCACAGCTTCAAGCCGAATATTCCCCGAAAATAACGGTGTTGGCAGGGGTGGAGCAGGGCTTGCAGGAGCATTTGGGGGATTATCTTGAGGATATTTCCCGAAAATATCCCTTTGATTTTATAATAGGCTCGGTACACTTTATTGACGGGCTTGACCCTTATTATCCCGAATATTTCGAGAAATTTGGAAAAGACGCTTACAGGCGTTATTTTGAACAGACCCTTTTCTGTGTTAAAGGAATAAATTCCTTTGACAGTCTGGGGCACTTGGATTACATAGTAAGGTATGGGGCGGACAAGGATTTGAGTTATTCCTACAGGGAATATGCCGATTACATTGACGAAATTCTCAAAACACTGATCGCAAAAGGCAAGGCGCTGGAGTGCAATACAGCCCCCTATGCAAGAGGGGGAAATGAGCCGAATCCATGCAAGGATATGCTTAAGCGTTACCGTGAGCTGGGTGGGGAGCTTATTACCATAGGGTCGGACGCTCATTCGGAAGATAACATTGGCAAGGGCTTTGAAGAGGCGGGTGCGCTGCTAAAAAGTTGCGGCTTTGAATATTATGCGGTTTACAAAGAGCGCAGACCTTTGATGATGAAGCTGTAAGTTTTCGTGCGCAGTGTAAGCTTACAAGATAGCAGGGTGCTCTGTGCGCCGATTTTTGATTTTGTTTGCCTTTTGATTTACGCTGCAATTACGCAATATAACATTCACAAATCAAGAAAGGAGCGAACATGATAACCAAAGAGGAAAAACGGCGGCAAATGCTGGAAAACCCGGTGGAAAAGCTGGTTTGCACCATGGCAGTGCCCACAATCATCACAATGATGATAACCGCCCTGTACAACATGGCGGACACTTATTTTGTGGGACAGCTGGACACGATCTCAACGGCGGCGGTGGGACTGGCGCTGCCGCTTATGAATGTGGTGCAGGCGCTGGGATTCTTTTTCGGTCACGGGTCGGGCAACTATATGTCCGCAAAGCTTGGAGCGGGCGACAGCAAGGCAGCGGACACTATGGGAGACACGGCGGCGGTGCTGTCCCTTATTTCGGGAGGCATTATTGCCGCGGCGGGTCTGCTTTTTATTCATCCGATGTGCATTTTGCTTGGTGCAACCGAACTGTTAATGGAAAAAACCACGGAGTATATTTCGGTGCTGCTTATAGGCGTGCCTTTTATGATGAGTTCGTTTACCATGAACAATCAGCTGCGGTTTCAGGGCAGCGCTTTTCTGGGAATGATAGGCATGGGTGTGGGTTCGGTGCTGAATGTGGGGCTTGACCCTTTATTTATCTATGTTTTTGATATGGGAGTAAAGGGTGCTGCTCTGGCAACGGTGGTAAGTCAGATAATTTCCTTTATGATTCTGCTTAAAATGGGCGGCAGACTGCCTTTGCGCAAGCCATTTTTCAAGCTGACGGGGGCGATAGCTCTCAGCATTCTGAAATTCGGCACGCCGTCTTTGGCACGTCAGGGAATAATGAGTGTAGCTGCCATATATCTGAACAATGCTGCGGGAGCTTACAGCGAGGCAGTCATTGCGGCGGTTTCGGTGGTGAACAGGATCGTTATGCTGGGAGCTTCGGTGATAATAGGCTTAGGGCAGGGATTTCAGCCTGTATGCGGCTTTAACAGCGGGGCGGAGCGGTATGACAGAGTCAAAAAGTCGTATCTGTTTTGTCTAAGGCTGTCAACGGGATTCATGGCTGTGTTCGGGCTGCTTTCATTTATATTTGCTCCCTCGCTGGTGGCATTTTTCCGTGACGACCCGGAGGTAATTGCGGCGGGCACTCCCCTGCTGCGGTATCAGTGCATTACCTCGGTTTTTCAGGGAATGATCGTAATGACCAACATGATCCTGCAAAATATGGGCAAGACTGTCAGGGCAAGTATTTTGGCTGTGGCACGGCAGGGGTTGTTCTTTATTCCTTTGCTGCATATTCTCACGAAATATTGGGGCTTGCATGGACTCACTCTTACCCAGTCGGCAGCTGATCTTCTCACTGCAATAGTCACTGCGCCCATGATGATAATTATGTTAAGAGAACTGGATAAAGCGTGCAGCCGCAGCAGTTCGCTGTGTTAAATGGTGGCGGTATGTATTTTACTGCACGATAAATTATTTTTTAACCGAAAAGAAAAGCTGCATATAATGGGTCATTGTTTTTTGGCAGTGTCCCATTTTTATTTATCGGCATAATGAGATTTTCTGCTGTAGAAGGAAAATTCATTTGACAGCTGTTCGCTGAAAAAACGATATAATTAATAAATTGTTAAGTCTTAATTTTAAATTTCCAAATGAATATCAACGGAGAATATGGTACAATATTCTTGCCGATAGTTTATATTCAGAACAGCGCACGCCCACTGCGAAGGAGGCAAATGCCTCGGCAGGTGCGGTAGTTTAGTGGAAAAACAGTATCACCCCACTGATATTAGACGGCGGTTCGATCCCGCCCCGCACCATAAATTGATAAAAAGGCTTTTCCCTCACCTCATGCGTGAGGAAAAGCCTTTAATAAATTATTTCAGGGGGAAATAAAAAATGGATGATCTGCGGACGGTTTCCGAAATTACTGGAGATATGCCGGGTGAGGAAACTTGCAGCCTGCAAATATGGTACAATAAATTATTGGGGAAACGGAAAACCGAAATAAATATAGCGGATGTTTTAAGAATGTTCAGGCAGAAGGTTTGTCTGGACATTGCCGGGGAAATTGCTGTACGGTTTCTTGAAGATGACCCTTTTATCGGGGAGTTATGGGACTGTCAGCTGCTCGGGCAAATTGCCGGAACGGAGCTGCGCGAATGGAGCAAGGAGCAGTTATATGTGATAAGAGCCGCTGCTATGACCGTGACGGAAAATGCGGATTCATATGAATGGGCGCTTGATGAAGAAAGGTTTGAAGCCGAAAAAGCAGCCGCTTTGATCTTAGAGCGGCTGCGAGAGTATATAGATTAAATGTATCATTCAATTTTAAGATTTAGACATATTGTCACCCCAGCAGGATATTTTTTATATTTTTATCTATTTCATCATTATTCAGCCCTTGCAGGATCAGGGGCTGAATAACTTCACGGCTTTCCCTTGTATGCGGCAGCCCGGAGGCAAGACATTCCGCTTTCCGGGTCTCGCCGCATTTCAGATATAAAAAGCACAGCGCTGCGCGGATCGTTGCCTTTTGCTTTTCATTATCCGACAGTGGCAGTCCTCTTTCTGCTAAGACGACCGCCTCTTCGGCTCTTCCCTGTAACGCCAGCACACCGGAAAGTCCCAGAAGCATTCCCGCCCGATTTGGATAAATGACCAAAGCCTTGCGGTATACCTTTTCGGCAGCCGCATAATCGCCGCTCCGCTGATAGTCGGAAGCGGTTTTATGTATGTTATATATCGTTTCCTCGGCACGTATGCTGTCCATACCGATAAGCAGATCGACGCTTGTTTCAAATATATTTGCCAGTGCAGGCAGAAATGTTATATCGGGATAACATTCTCCCCGCTCCCATCTGGAAACGCTTTGGGGCGTGATTCCCAGATATTCGGCAATATCCTCCTGGGTAAGATTTTTCATAAGGCGGTACTTTTTTAAATTTTCCGATAAATAAAGCATATTTCCTTTTTCTCCTTTCACGTTAATAAATTTTATTCACCGCAGCCTCCTTTGTCTATATTTTATCAGGAAATATGCCTACAGTCAACAACGCATTTGTTGAAAAAAAATCAATCCTCAAACAGCAACATACATCAAACCCTTTACATAAAATCCCGAAAAATTTATCATAACAAGTCATTTTTACAAAATCCTCCGAATATATATGCTGTAAGCCCGTTGGGTAAAACTAACTTCAATCGGAGGTATGCAGCGTGAATAACGACCTTAATAATATGGCGAAAAGGTACAAGGACGAGATGATGAGGCTGTACCACCAAAGCGGCGCATCCGGGAAAAAGCAGCAGAGCAGCGGCATTATGGGCATGGGTTCGGGAATGAGCGGAAATGCCGTAAATGCGCAGATGAGCAAATCCGCCACTGACCGAATGGCAGTTCAGGCGCAGGATTATGCAGAGGCAAACGGCGGTCAGACAACCATGACAGGAACGTGCTCTAATATGCAGAGAAATGCGGCAGGAACGCCTGTGCCGAATGTTCCCGGGGCAAGCTTTTACAATAGCTCCGGAATGAATCAGGAAATGTCCGGGCAGAACGTTTCAAACGACAATATGAACGGCAATAATATGGAAAATATTGACAGCAGTATGCAGGTAACGGGTTGCAGCGGCGGCAGCGTTACCGTTCCCATAAATGTGCCTGTGGAATGCGAATGCCGCTTCCCTACTGCGGAAAGCATTATCGGCAGCATTAACAGCGGAAATGCATTGGTTGATCCTCTTGCGGGTCAAAGCAATATGAATCAGCCTGCCCTTTACAATTCAATGCCTGCCGCAAACAACATGAACACCGCAAGCACAATGACTTCAAATATGGCAAACACAGCAAACACAGCACGATCTGCTCAGACAATGTCGGCTGCGAACGGGATAAGCGTGCAGAACCTGAGTGCCCAAGACCTGAGCAATGATCTCGGAAGTATACTTAGCAGCTTTATTATCAATGCATTCCCCACAAATGTGGACTACACCGCAAACGACCAGAACGAGAACACGAGAGAGGTTTTACCCGATTTTGCGCTGCCTGCGGATCTGCCCGCCGAAGCAGAGGGCGAAGTTCCGCAAACAAGGCATTTCTCGCCCTCTGTCGGCTGGATAACCATTACCGGCGACAACAGCTGGGGATTTTTCCAGGCGGAGGTTTTCGATGCAAACGGCGATCCCATTCAGGGCGCGCTTGTGATAGTAAGAAAGCTTGTCAATAACAGTGAAAGGCTCACCCGCTTACTGTTCACAAACAGAAACGGCTTTACACCAACTATAGCCCTGCCCGCTCCCCTGTCGGTCAACACAGGTTGGAATTCGACAACGCCCTTTTCCACATATGATATCACTGTACGGGCACAGGGATATTATACAATGCGCAACATTCAGATAGCTATGTATGCAGGGTCAAAAATACGCCAGCCCATTGAAATGACCCGTATCTACCAAAACAACAGACCCATTCAGCCCCGTTCTGATGACTCGGTCGGATAGCAGAAGCAAGAGGCAAGATGTGAGTTACCTGCATCTTGCCTCTGAATTTTTTATTCGTCCAGACACTTGTCAAGACCGTCAATAATCGCCTGCTTATCCATTTTCTGCCCTATGAATACAAGCTTTATTTCTCTGTCGCCGTATTTCTCGTCCCAGTCGGCGGCAATGTCGGGATATTGCTTTAACAGCTTCTTCTGCTCCTTTTCGGGAGCTGCGGCAAACCATTTGCCCGAGCCCGTGGCGGTTATCTGCACGCCTGCCTGTTCAAAAATAAAGGCGTTCTCATAATCATCGGAGAACCAAAGCATTCCTTTGCAGCGAATGACCTCTTTCGGCCAGTTGCCCACCCATTCCTGAAGCTTGTCTTTATTGAAGGGCTGACGGCGGTGATAAACAAATGTGCCTATACCGTATTCTTCTGCCTCGCCCTCCTCGTGGTTGTGATCATGATGATGGTGGTGATGATGTCCGCCGTGTTCATGCTCGTCATGGTCATGCCCGTCATGATGATGGTGTTCGTGATCGTGCTCATCATGGTCGTGGTGATGATGTTCATGTTCCTCGTGGTCATGGTCGTGTTCATCGTGATCGTGATGATGCTCATGCTCCTCGTGCTCATCTTCCTCGGAAACGACCTCTTCATAGGCTTTTGCCCAGCCTGCGGAGGTAACGGCCTTTTCAAAATCATAGGAATTTGTATCAAGGATATCCCCGACAGCGACCTTGCCGAAAGTCGACTCAATAATACGTGCCTGGGGCTGCAATGTCTTTATCATAGCCTTTACCCTGCCAAGCTGCTCGGGGGTGACCTTATCCACCTTGTTAAGGATAATGGTGGAGCAGAACTCTATTTGCTGAATAAGGAGATTTTCGATGTCCTCTTCTTCGATATCCTCCGACAGCAGCTTATCGCCGCAGCCGAATTCGGTGGCCATGCGCAGAGCGTCCACAACTGTGGCTATATTGTCCAGCCTGCATATGGCGGGATAGCGCCTGTCAGCCTTGCCCTCCAGCACTGCTATAGACTGGGCAATGGGCAGCGGCTCGCAAATACCGCTTGCCTCAATTAAAATATAATCGAATTTTCCCGATTTTATAAGCTCGGTTATCTGATTCATCAGATCGACTTTAAGGGTGCAGCAGATACAGCCGTTGGAAAGGGGGACTAAATTTTCATCCTTTTGGGTAACAGCGCCGCCCTGCTCGATAAGTCGCGCGTCAATGTTCACCTCTCCTATGTCGTTGACTATTACCGCAGTTTTATAGCCCTCCTGGTTGTTCAGAACGTGGTTTATAAGGGTGGTTTTTCCCGCACCCAGATATCCCGTTAAAAGGGTTATGGGAACAAGCTTCTTTGCCATTTTCACTGTACTTCCTTCCTTGAAATTTTCCGATGTGATACTTCATACATTATAAAGTATATCACATTGATATTGAATTTTTTTAGTATATTTTGTTAATTTTTATTAGGTTAAATTATGTAAAATTCCGACATGATCCTACATTATTATCAACTAATAATACTGCCGCCGGTGATCTCAAGCCAGATTATGAACCAAATAACATAAAGGATAAAATAACCGACAAATTGAGCAATTATCAGCAGAACCTTTTTTATATTCGAATAATAAATCAAACTCCACATGGCCTTTACGGTAAAAATCAGCAAACACAATGCGGAAAAAGTAAAACCGCACTGATATACTTTTTCATTGTCGATAAATTGCACCATGCAGTAGCATATGAAAGATACCCCCGCAGCAATTTCATGTTTTATAAACTTATCATCTATCATCCGTAATTCACCTTAAGCGATCAAATATTTTCTGATTTTTGTGCTTAAACTCATTAAATATTGAATACATCAGCTTGCAGCTAAAATTGGACTTCATTTGCTGTGTCAATGGTTTCAAAGCTGTAGCCCGCTTCTTTGACTATATCTATGACCTCTTGCAAATACTGGGGGGTCAGCTCCAGAGAGTCATGCATAAGGACCACGGAATGGTCGTAGATAAGGCTGTCGGTAAGATATTCAATGCAGCTGTCATATGTAGCGGAGGTGGTAGCGTCGGAGGTTGCCGCATTCCAGTCGTAATAGGCAAAGCCCCGCCGCTTCATTTCCGCAATTATCTCATCGGCAGTGTCACGGTTGAAGTTGTTGTAGCTGCCTCCGGGAAATCTGAACGCCCAGGGCTTTTTCCCGGTAACATCGTAAACACGGTTGTAAACGCGGGCAAAATCATCCAGGAATGCTTCGGTGGATTCGTAAATTTCCTCGTAATCGTGGCTCCAGCTGTGGAGGGCTACGGTGTGTCCCTCTGCCGCCACACGCTGTAAGGTCTCCTCCTTGCCGTCAATGCACCAGCCTGTAATGAAGAAAGTCGCCTTAATATCGTTTTCCGCCAGTATGTCCAAAACTTCGGGTGTGTACTTGGAAGGGCCGTCGTCAAAGGTAAGGTAAGCGACCTTGCCCTCGGTGACGGTGTATTCTTCCCTTTGAGCATAGATATCTTTATAGATATATCGGTATTTTTCATCGCCGCACAGGTCGGAGTAAAAGCGGTTTTCCTCAATAAGGTTAAGCACCCTGCGGCAGCCTGTTCTTGAAAGGCTGACCCCGTCCCCCATGTCGTAAACATCCCTTAAAAAACCATTCTCATCGGCCAGTTCGGTAAATATGTCCATATATATCATATATCTGTCGGGGCAGCCCCTTACGGCGGAATGCAGAGCAGAGTTATATTTGGCTATGGTATCCCCTGCTCCCTTTTCCTCGGCGGCAGGGGTCATGCTGAGGATAATCACCATGCTGTCGGGATTTTGCTCACGCAGCTTCTCGGCAGTTTCCACCACTGTATCACCGAATTCTTCGGGTGTCAGCTCCGAAAAAAGATCGTGCACTCCTGTCCACAGGTAGATAT
>CAMWLD010000026.1 GCA_947175005.1 uncultured Ruminococcus sp.
GGCAAAGAGAACCTGCGGCAGCAAGCCTGTTTTCCGCAAAGATACCCCAGCAGAACAGATCACTGTTAATGTGCGACAGAAAATATTTTTCGGTGGCATTTTCAAATTCGGCAATATCTTTTTCGTCCGTTATTTCGCCGAGTTCTTTCATAAGCTCCGTCCTCAGTCTTATAAAATCATTTGCCGAATTATCATTCAATTTCACAGCCATTTCGGGTCATCCCTTTCAAAACCTTTCGCTTTTAAAATTCTCCCCAAATTTTTCCTTTAAAAACCCGCCGAAATGTTCCGTATCATTTCCGGGATCGTTTTTACCGACAATAAACCCCGTATAAGTATTTACCATTAAGATCATTATGTAAAAATATTTATTTGTTTCATAAACCTCGCAGCAGTCATAATTTATCTTCAGATCGTTACCGTCAAACCGATCCACAAAGTAATTTTCATAAAACAAATAAACATTTTCCTTCCCCTCTTTCTCCCTGTTTGACCTTGCTCTTTTCACCATTCCGACGATATACGCCGCAGGCATAAGAACCGCCGCCAAACCGAATATCCACCACATACTTCCGCCGTATAAGCTTATTGCCAAAAGTATCTCTATAAACTCAAAAGCCGCCCACACGATCAGCGATTTTAAGCCGTATCTGCGATTCGCAAATTTCTGAAAATCCCTGTCACACTCCCTCGTTATTTTATGTGTGATCGTAAAATAAGGAGCCTCACCGATTATTTTTTCATATTCGTCAAAGGATAAAAAAACCAGATCATCCTCATCCCGCAAATTCTCTTCATTTAAATTTTTTTCATGTAATTCTCCCATAATTTCACAGCCTTTACCTCATGAAAAACGTTGATAAATCTCACCGCAATGCAAACAACACCAACAGCAGCGGAAGATCAATTCCCGAATCTCTTAAAATATTCCTCAAACGCCTTTAAAGCCCTTTCCGCAATTACCTGATACCTCTCCTGCTTGCCCTTGACGCGCTCCGGCAGCTCGGGCAGTATCCCTATATTCGCTCCCATAGGCTGAAAATTTTCCACCGTCTCATCGGAAATATACCTTGCCAGCGCACCTATCATGCATTCCCTCGGCAGGATAAGCGTATCCATATTCTGCAAACGTCTTGCCGCATTTATCCCCGCCATAATTCCCGAAGCAGCCGACTCCATATACCCCTCGACCCCCGTTATCTGTCCCGCAAAAAACAGCCCGGGACGGCTTTTCATGGAAAAATCCCCCGATAAAAGCTTCGGCGAATCAATAAACGAATTTCTGTGCATGACCCCGTACCGCACAAACTCCGCATTCGCAAGACCCGGTATCATGGAAAATACCCTTTTCTGCTCCCCGAATTTCAGATTCGTCTGAAACCCCACAATGTTGTAAAGACTGCCCTCGTTGTTTTCCCGCCGCAGCTGCACCGCCGCATAAGGCCACCGCCCCGTCCTCGGGTCGTCAAGCCCCACAGGCTTCATAGCCCCGTATCTTGCAGCATCCTCCCCGCGCTTTGCAAGCACCTCAATGGGCATACACCCCTCGTAAACCGTAAAATCATCACGCCCGGAATTTCCCCTGTCAAACTCATGCAGCGGCGCAGATTCGGCATTTACCAGTTCCCTGTGAAACGCCTGATATTCCTCTTTTGTAAACGGGCAGTTAATGTAATCATCTCCGCCCTTGCCGTACCTTGCCGCTGCAAAAGCAATGCCCATATCCACCGAATCCGCCGTAACAATAGGCGCAGCCGCGTCGTAAAAGCTCAGGTACCCCCCGCATATCTTTGAAATGCTCTCGGCCATTTTCCCCGCCGTCAAAGGTCCCGTCGCAATCACCGCAATCCCCTCGGGAATATTTTCCGTCTCGCATTCTTCCACCGTAATATTGGGGTGCGATTTAATTTTTTCCGTCACCAAAGCGGAAAATTTCTCCCTGTCCACCGCCAGCGCCCCTCCCGCAGGAACAGCGGTCTTTTCCGCACAGGGCACAGTGAGCGAACCAAGCCTGCGCATTTCCTCTTTAAGAAGCCCCGCCGCCGAATTTATCCGAGCCGCCTTAAACGAATTGGAGCACACAGGCTCGCAGAAAAAATCCAGCTTATGCGCAGGAGAAAATTTTTTCGGCTTCATCTCCTTCAGCGTGACCCTTACGCCCCGCTCGGCCGCCGCCCACGCAGCCTCGCACCCTGCAAAGCCTGCGCCTATCACAGTTAATTCCATAATCAAAATACCTTTCGGAGGCCGTACCCTCACAAACTTCTTGCCTCTTGCTTCTTGCCTCTCCGCAAAAAAATTTCAAATTACCGTTAATTAAAATTTATGCGGTAACTGTAAAAGCTTCCTCATTTTTCCTTTCTGACAGCCACCTCGTACCCGCAGCCCTCTTTAAGGCAGAACATCTTCCCGCCCTTTTTAAACAAGGTCGTTCCGTCGTTGCATTTCGGGCACTTGTCGGAAAGAGGCGTGTCCCAAGTCATAAAGCTGCAATTGGGATTGTCCTCACAGCCGAAATATTTCTTCCCCTTTTTGGATTTTTTCGCCAGCACCTTTTTCCCGCACAACGGGCATACGCCGCCTGTGGGCTTAATGATCTTCTTCGTGTTTGTGCACTCGGGAAAACCCGTGCAGGCAAGGAAACGCCCGAACCGCCCAAGCTTTATCACCATGGGCTTTCCGCATACCTCGCAAACCTCGTCCGTCTCCTCGTCGGGCACTTTTACGCGCTTGCCGTCCATGGCAGCCTCCGCCTTTTCCAAGGTGTCCGCAAAGTCGGTGTAAAAGTCTCCCAAAGTTTCCGCCCAGTCCTTGTTGCCCGCCTCAATTTTATCCAGACTGCTTTCCATTGAAGCGGTAAACTTCGTGTCAACTATGTGCTTGAAATGGGTCTTTAAAAGGTCGGTCGTCACCTCGCCGAGACCCGTCGGTTTCAGCTGTTTGCCGTCTCTCTCCACGTAAAATTTGTTGATGATCGTGGAAATGGTGGGCGCATATGTGGAAGGTCTGCCAATGCCGTTTTCCTCCAGCGCCTTGATAAACGAACCCTCGGTATACCGTGCAGGAGGCTGCGTAAAGTGCTGCTTGCCCTCGATGTTCTTGAGCTTTAAAACATCTCCCTCTTTTATTTCGGGCAGCACCTTGCCTTCCTCCTCGTCCTTTGACTCCTCGTAAAGAACGGTAAAGCCGTCAAATTTAACGGAAAATCCCGTAGCCTTAAAGCCCGCGCCGTTGGCGTTTATATCCACTGAAACCGTATCCATTAAAGCGTTTGCCATCTGGCTCGCAATGAACCTTTCCCAAATCAGCTTGTACAGCTTGTATTGCTCGGGGGTAAGGCTTCCCTTGACCCTATCGGGGGTTATCTCGGGAGTGGAGGGACGGATAGCCTCGTGAGCGTCCTGGGCGTTTGCCTTGGACTTGTATACCTTGGGCGCAGGAGGCAGGTAATTTTTGCCGTACTTATCCTCAATGTACTTATATGCCGCATTTCTCGCCTCGTCGGATACCCGCAGGCTGTCTGTTCTCATGTAGGTGATAAGACCCACAGCCCCCATGCCCTCAATGTCCACGCCCTCGTAAAGCTGCTGGGCGGTGCGCATGGTTTTCGAGGTCTGAAAGCCCAGTTTTTTTGAAGCCTCCTGCTGCATTGTTGATGTGGTAAAGGGCGCAGCGGGAGACTTGCGGCGAACGGATTTTTTAACTCCCGTTACCTTGAATTCGGCGTCCTTTATCCTCTCCAGAACAGCGTTTGTTTCCTCTTCATTATGCAGTTCGGTTTTCTCACCGTCAAGCCCCGTAAAAGCAGCGTCAAACTGCTTTTTAGACGAGGGCGCAGTGAACTTCCCCTCAATTGACCAGTATTCCTCGGGCTTAAACGCATTTATCTGCTTTTCCCTGTCAACTATCATCTTTACAGCCACAGACTGCACACGGCCTGCCGAAAGATTCCGCCTCACCTTTTTCCATAAAAAGGGAGACAGCTTGTAGCCAACAATTCTGTCAAGGATTCTCCTTGCCTGCTGCGCATTGACAAGATTTTCATCAATGCATCTGGGATTTGCCATTCCATTCTGAACGCCTGTTTTGGTGATCTCGTTGAACGTCACCCGCACAGGAGCGTCCTCCGGAATATCCAGCAGCTGCGCCAAATGCCAGGAAATAGCCTCTCCCTCACGGTCGGGGTCTCCCGCCAGATAAACGGTATCGGCCTTTTTCGCCGCCGCCTTTAAATTTTTGATGACCTCTTCCTTGTCCTTCATAGGCACATACACGGGAGTAAATCCATTCTCAATGTCCACGCTGAGCTTTGACTTCTGCAAGTCTCTCACGTGCCCCATTGACGCCATGACTTCATAACCCGGCCCCAAATATTTCTGAACTGTTTTCGCCTTTGAGGGCGACTCGACTATTACAAGATTAGACATAATGCAGACTCCTTTACAAGAAGCAAGAAACTTAGAGGCAAGAAGCAAGAAAAGTGCTTCGCCTTCCGTTCTCTGCTTCGCTTTATATATATAAATTTTTGTTATTTGCTTGGATTATAAGTGCCGCCGCAATTTTTTACGGCGGAATATATTTTCGGTAAATTTACGGAAAATATTTGACACCTGCTTTCCGTTTTTATATGCGAAACTTTTATAAATATTTTCCGTAAATTCCTTTGATTTTTTATCTTTTTAAATTTCCGAAATTATTCGGATCACTTTTTTAATTTGCGGGAAAAATATAATATCGGGCCTTAGCTTTTCACCGAAAGATCATTCCTTGCGCAGCTTGTAATTGCTGCCCTCGCTTCCGATAACACCCAAAAGCTCAAGATCGGTGATGACCTCCAGAACATCATCAATATCCCTGCCCGTGACCTCGGCGATCTCATCCGCACGCATGGGACGGTCTCCCTCTGCAAGAGCGTTCACGACCCTATTCTGCTCCTCGGTCAAACCCTCTGGCACAGTAAATTTTTCCCTATCCTCCGCTGTCTTTTCCGCATTCCTTTTCGCAGACTTACCGGCAGGCTTTTTTGCGTCCTTTCCCTCTGACG
Source organism: uncultured Ruminococcus sp. (assembly GCA_947175005.1). Lineage (GTDB taxonomy): Bacteria > Bacillota > Clostridia > Oscillospirales > Ruminococcaceae > Huintestinicola. The sequence goes on from CAMWLD010000026.1 coordinate 5,045, forward strand.
GCATATTTTCCGAAGTTTCGGAAACGCTGTCCCGAGGCTGCTTTTCCGCCTTTTGCTCCTCTTTCATTTTATTCGCCAAACGCCTTGCCTTTGCAACGGAGCTTCTTATTTTTTTGCCTTCGGGAGCGCTGCCGCCGGGCCTGCCGCTTATAAACACACCGCACTCCCGCTCCAGCCGTTCCATTTCCTGCTGCAGAGGCTCGTTTTCGTCTATTGTATGCGAAACCCCGAGGCAGTATTCATTGTAAATATCCCTCGCCCCCATAAGCGGCACAGCCCCCTGACGGATAAGCTCGGCATTGCCGTAATATCTGCTGTCAAACAGATCACAGGGCGGCACCGCAAACACAGGTTTTCCCTGATCCGCCCCATGGGAAGCGGAATTGAGCGAGCCGCTCTTTGCCCCCGCCTCAATGACCGCCGTGCCCAAAGAAAGCGCCACTAAAATGCGGTTTCGCTGAGGAAAATTAGCGGGACGGCCTACAGTCTTAGGCAGATATTCGCTGATAAATGCGCCGTTCTCTTCAATATATTTCCTGTACCTGACGTTTGGCTTGGGATAATCCACATCAAGCCCCGTACCCAGCACGGCAAAGGTGCGGGTTCCGCTTTTTACCGCCGTAAGATGTGCGCAGATATCCACACCCTCCGCAAATCCGCTGACAATGTCAAACCCATTTCCCGCCAAAGTCCGCACAATGCCGGAGGTGATTTTCAGGCTGTATTCCGAAGCCTTTCTCGCCCCCACAACGCTTATGGAAAGCCTGTCGTCTATCCCGCTTATATTCCCCTTTACAAACAGCACCGCAGGCGGACGGTACAGCTTTAAAAGCCGCTTGGGATAAAGCTCGCTGTCAATGGGAACAATCGAAATGCCCTTTTTGCTGCACTCTTCAAAAACCGCCTCCGCCTTGTCAAGGGAGACCTTTTTAGCTGCCAGCAGCTGAGGCGAAAGCTTGCTGCGCATCTCGGGCGGCAGCCCCTCCGGCTCCGATAATCCGCAGAAAAGCTCCGTAGGGTCTTCAAATAAGTCCATTGCCTCGTAAAGCGCCGCCGTGCCCGCACCCAAAGCTATCACCGACCAAAGTCTGTAAAGCGCAGGATAATAATCTGTACGAATATTCATGCTTTTGAGCTCCTTTACTTAATTTTGCACATCAAAAATATGCTGCTGCTTAGGGGGGTGTCTTGTAACTTTCAAGCTTCCACTCCTCCTTGTTCGTTTTATGTAAACCCTTTTCGGGTAATATTCTTGTTTTTCAACATATCAGTTTTTTAATTATTTTTTGAAAATTCCCCTTAACATTTCCCAAAATTTCATTTAATTAAATTTATTTAGAACAAATCTATTAAAAAAGAAATTGAAAGCGGCCGCAATCAACCCAAGCGTCAAAAATCTTGCCTCTTGCCTCTGATCATCTAGCCTCCAGCACCCACATAATTATTCCCGCAGCCATAGCCGCATTAAGAGAATTTATATTGCCGTGCATTTTTATGGTGATCCTTTTTCCCGTGATGTGTTCACGGGGTATACCGCTGCCCTCGTTGCCGATTATAACAGCGCCGCCCCGGGAGAAATCGCAGTTTTTTATATCCTCCGCATCGCCGTCTATCACAGCGGAAAAAATCGGAAGCCCTGCCCTGCGGAACATCTCCGAAATTTCCTCAAACTCTCCGCACATGGTTCTGACCCTTAGCAGACTGCCCATAGTCCCCCGCACGGTTTTCGGGCTGAACAAATCGCAGCAGTTACAGCAGGCAATGCCGTCTATCCCCAGCGAATCCGCCGTCCGCAGTATCGTCCCCATATTCCCGGGGTCCTGAAGATTGTCAAGGATAATGTACCGTCCATTTGGGATTATCTCGGTAAATTTCCCGTGAACCGCAGGAACTGCACAAACAGCAAATATTCCCTGGGGCGTTCTTGTGTCGGATATTTTAGCCGCCAGTTCCTCGGTTATCATGTAAATATTTTCGCTGCCGTAAATTTCCGCCAAGCTTTCCAGCTCGCCCGCGTATTTTTCCGTGGCGAAAACAAGCTTCAGACCGCCCTTTTCCGCCGCCGCGTCCCTTATAAGACGCGCTCCCTCCAAGGGGAAAAGCCCCAAGCTTCTGCGGGCTTTTTTATCGCTGCAAAGTTTGCGGTAAAGCTTTATTTTTTCATTTTCCGCCGATGTCAAAATCTTAAATCCCATAGCATCTCCCTGCCTGTTTTTGTGCATTCCACCGAAATTTACGGCAAATCCTCCCGAAAGTTCCCTCCACTGAAAACCTATTTATAAAGCAACAAAAAGGCTGTTCATGAGCATAGCCCATATGAAACAGCCTTTTATTAATAAAACCGATCAAAGAGCGGCCTTTGCCTTTTCGGTGAGCGCTGTAAAGCCTGCCTCATCGTTGATAGCGATCTCCGAAAGCATTTTCCTGTTGAGGGTTATCCCTGCTTTTTTAAGACCGTTCATGAATGTGGAATAGTTCATTCCGTTGAGCTTGCAGGCTGCGGAAATTCTTGTTATCCAAAGCCTTCTGAAATCTCTCTTCTTGAGCCTTCTGCCGATATAAGCGTAGTTGCCCGACTTCATAACGGCTTCCTTAGCCATTTTGAAGTGCTTGCTCTTTGCGCCCCAGTAGCCCTTAGCGAGCTTTAAAACCTTATTTCTTCTCTTGCGAGTCGCCATTGCGCCCTTAACACGAGCCATAATATTTTACCTCCGATTTATTGATGTTATTACTGTGCTGCACATTTGCTGCCGTGCCGCACCTCTGCATTTTTAGGCGGCAGCCTTATTTACAGAGCGCCTTATTTGTAAGGCATAAGCTCCCTTAAAGTAGCAGCGTTTGCAGAGCCTGCAATGCCGACTGTGCGGGCAATTCTCTTGCGCTTGTGATCCTTCTGAGTAAGTCTGTGCCTCTTATTGGTCTTCTGATACTTTACCAAACCTGTTTTGGTGAGCTTGAAACGCTTCTTTGCGCCCGAATGTGTTTTCTGCTTAGGCATGAAAATATCCTCCTTTAATTTAACGGTGAAATTATTTCCGGGAACAGACAGCCTACTTTGCCGCCTTAGGGGAAACGAACATAACCAGCGCACGCCCCTCCATTTTCGAGGGCTTGTCAACAACGCCGTATTCCGAAACCGCTTCCTTGAATTTCTCCAGAAGCTCCTCGCCAAGCTGCGGATGAGCAATTGCACGCTTGCGGAAGCGCACAGAAACCTTCAGCTTGTCACCGCCCTTTAAAAACTTCGCAGCCTGAGCCGCTTTTGTTTCAAAGTCATGGGTGTCAATGGTGGAGAACATACGTATTTCCTTTATCTCCACTGTTTTCTGATTTTTCTTTGCTTCCTTTTCACGTTTGGACTGTTCAAAGCAATATTTTCCGTAATCCATGATCTTGCACACAGGCGGAGTTGCCTGGGGAGCGATCTTGACCAGGTCAAGATCCTTTTCAATGGCCAGCTTCTGAGCGTCCCTTGCGGACATAAGCCCAAGCTGAGCGCCGTCTGCGCCTATTACCCGGATCTCCTTGTCACGGATCTCCTCATTGATCTGAAGTTCCTTGCTGCTGTCTTTGTTAGCTATAGCGAGCACCCCCGTATTACCGTTGATATTTGTAAAAATAAAATTCGGCAGAACCTGTAAGCGCTGCCGACAATAACTCATTATCACCGCAAAGGAACAAAGAAAGCGGTCAATGAAAGGAAGTTATTGACCCATGCTCGCCTGATTTGATGCGGCAGGGTGAGAGCAGCTGCTCTGCTTTATTTTTCGTACTTGTCTATTATACCACAGGTGGAATACTTTGTCAATCGTCAATCGAAAATTTATTGCTTTTCTCCCTTTTGCACAATCCTGCGAACAACAACGCCTGTTGTATTATTGACATTACACAAAAGCATAAAGTTACAAAACACCCGTATAACGGTTTCCGAAGGGAACCTGCAAGCGCAAATTCCCCCGAATATCCCCATAAACCGACAATTTCCGATTATTCGTCGCCGCCTGCGTTATTATCATTCAGAAGCTGGGCATATGCCTTGTCGGAAAAGTATTCGTCAAGGGCTTTTTTGGAAATGGAATACCCTGCGGACGTGCTGATGTATTCGCTTATCTCTCCCTTGGTAATGGCAGCCTTTACCTCGGATTCGGTTATTTTAAGGTACTGGGCTGCCTCGGCTGCCGTGAAATAATCGGTGCTTTCGGGCTTTACCGTCAAATTTGAGGGAGCAGAATAGGTCGAAGCAAAATCCTTCTCATTCACTGCCGTTGTCAGCTTTTTCAGCGAGCTGCTTATTATCGCTGCGGAAATAATAAGGCAAATTCCCAGAATAAGCGCTGCCATAAGGGTTGCCGCTGCGGGCACGGGTCTTGATGAGCTTTTGCGGGGAGCGTTTCTTTGATCCATAAAAATAACCACCTTTATTTAGATTTTCGGATTAAGGGACAATAGGCTAATCAGCCTTGCTAATCAGCCTTGCGGAAAGCCTGTAACATAAGGTTTTACAGCTTTATCCTGATCTCCTCTCCAAGGTAAAACGAGTATATCAGAGCCTCCTTTACGGGAGCGCCCAGGATAAGGGAAAATGCTGCCGCATAGAGCCCGAGCTGCCGCCTGTAGCGGTTCACAAGCACTCCGGGGTATTCGGTGCGGTCGGTCTTGTAGTCGCAGAGCACATAGCCGTCCCCCTCCTTGAAGATAAGATCGGCAACTCCCTGCAACATCCCCTCGGTATTATTATAAACCTTTAAATCGTCATCGTCAAGCCCTAAATCGGAAATTTTTACAAGAAATTTTCTTTCCCGCATAAATTCCCCCTCTTTCATCATTCTCAAAAAGAGCTTGCTGCGGATAAATTTCCCTATTATCTTCGGGTCTATGCACTCCGCCTGCGCCTCGGTAACTGTCCCTTTATGGGCAAGGGCTTCTATCTCCTCGGCTATCGCCGCTTCCTTGTCGCCCGCATTGTGCAGCTTGTAAAAATCCGCCTGCTGCATAAATGCATGATAGGCGTTTCCTCGGTCGGCGGCGGTCAGCTTTCCCGAAACGGGGCGGATTATCTCTTCCCCGTCGCCGTCCGTTGACAGCGGGTCATAGCTGTCGATCTCGGGGAAAATTTCCGACCCCGAATATTCAAAGGGCAGCGTATCTGCTTCCGCTTCCGATTCCCCGAATACGAGAGACGGTGCGGCAGCGGCAGCCGTGGTTTCCTCGGGCGTTTCCCGATTTTCGGCTGCCAAGTTCCCGACGGTCAAATCATTGACTGTCGGCGATTCGGCTGCCGCATTTTTGGCTGCCATATTTTTGGCAATTTGGCTTACCGTCAGCTTTGCGGGAATGGGTTCATAGGAAAATCCCGACTGAATGTTAAACAGCCTTGCAACAGTCTCGTAAATTTTCGGGTCAATAGCTTCTGCATTTTTTTCCTCACCGTTCTCCCCCGGCTTCTCTTCGGATATCACGTCAAATTCTTCGCTGACAATATCGGAAACAGCTTCCTCCGCTCTCTTTTCACCGGGAACATTTAGCCTTAGCGTGCCGCCGGCGGTATCGTAACGGGAAATATCCCTTGATAACTCAAACTCCGCAAGTCCCGAAGCAAGTATATCCGCAAGGCAGTCCTCTGCGATCGCTGCGCAGTCCCTCTTTGCCTCCCCGCAGCATTTTGCACCCTTTGAAAGAATGGCGGCAGCAATGCTTTTTTTGCTTTCTCCGCCGCCCTTCCGACGGGTTATAAAAAGCCGTTCTCTCGCCCTTGTGAGCGCCACGTAAAGCAGCATCATGTCCTCGTCGCTTTCGGATCTTCGCTTCATAGCCTTTATGGTGCAGGAGGGCAGAGTCTTGTACCGCAGCCGTTCGCGGGAATTTTTCCGGGAATTATTTCCCATTTCCGCAGCCGCCGTAATGTCCAGTCCCACACCCGCCGTCGGATGAAAGCAGTATGTACTTTCGCCCCCGCGATTTACCTTTTCCGAACCGCACAGGAACACATAAGGATACTCCAGTCCCTTTGATCTGTGTATGGTCTGAATGACCACAGCGTCGCCCCTTGTAGGTCTCTGCACGGGCATTCCTATGCCGCTGCTTTGAAGAATATCCACTTTTCGCACAAAGGAGGCCACCGAGCCGTCCCCCGATTTATCGAGACCCGCCGCCGCATTCTGAAGAGCGTCAAGATTTCCCGATTTCTCCCTGCCTCCCTCGCTGCGGGCTATGACAGCCCCATAATCCGTATCCTCGTAAATATGCAGTATCATTTCCCGTGATGTGTGGGTAAGGGCGTATTCCCGAAGCTTTCCGAATTTTTCCAGAAAATCCGCACAGCGGGAGCGTATGCAGACTGCACTTTCATTCTCCGTCAGGGAAACGCCTGCGATCCTGCCGTAAAGACTGCCGCTGTCGGTGCTTCCGCTGCTGCCGCTTCCTCTGTTGTCGGCGTTGCTATTGTCAGTGCCACTGTTGTCAGCGTTGCTGACGCCGAAAAGCTTTATCTGCGCCATTTCCTCCGCCGTGAACATAAACAGCGGCGACATCATGGCAGACATTAACGGCACGTCCTTCCAAGGGTTGTCCACTGCCCGCAGAAGGTTTATCACCGCCAGCGTTTCCCCTGCCTCCAGCAGATCGGTCTTTGCGGGAGAAACGCATTGCAGCCCCTGTGCTTCAAGCGCTTTTGCATATACGGGGAAATAATTTGAGGTGCGGCTTAGTATGCAGAAATCGCTCGGCCTTGCATGGAGAGTTTCCGAAATGATCTCCTTTATCCTTGCCGCAACAGCCGCCGCCTCCGCTTCCGCGCGGTCCGCCTTTGAAAGCTTTTCAAAGCCGTCATTTTCCCTGTCCGTATCCTCCTTTTTCCTTGCCTCCGCTATATCCCACGCATATCTGTCCGTAATATCAATAATTTCCGTGGGAAATTCGCCCTGCGGGGCTTCTTCCCTGCCGCAAACAAGGCTGTCCGCCTCGCCGTAATCCACGCCGCCCCGCCGCTCGCTCATTACCGCAGTGAAGAATCTGTTCACAAAGTCCACCACAGGGCGGCTGCTTCTGAAATTCCGCCGCAGCAGAATATGGGAGGGAGTGTCCCCCTTATCATCATAGGGCACGCTCTCTTTAAGGCTCTTTACAAACAGCTCGGGCTCGGCGCTTCGGAAGCGGTAAATAGACTGCTTTACATCTCCCACCGCAAAGAAATTGCTGCCCGGCGCACAGACGCTGCCTCCCTTGCTGAGCATTCGGAAAATAAGCTCCTGGATTTCCGTGGAATCCTGAAATTCGTCTATCATCACAAGGCTTATGCTGTCGGAAATATTTTTTGCTGCCTCCGTGGGCGTTATCCTGCCGTCCCGAATTCGGCATAAAAGGCCGCAGGTCAGCTGCTCCGCGTCGCTGAAGCTAAGCACGTTCCGCTCCGCTTTAAGATCGCTTTCCCTGTCCATTACGTCCTTCATCAGCTCAAAAAGCAGCTCCAGTATCTCGCCGTGCTTTCGGTAATCGCTTTTTATCTGCTCCTCCGTGAACCGCAGGGGCGTGCCCGTCGGCGCAGAAGCTCCCGTGTTCCGAAATTCGTAAAAATCCGAGGCGGCCTTGTAATAAAGCTTGCGCACCTCCTTGACATCCGAGCTTATGTCGATCTCTTCCCCGTCCCTTTCAAATTTTATGGAGGGGACTGTTTTTCCCGAATAGCTTACAACGCCTTTTTTATCGGTCTTTTCATTGCCCGCCTCCACAGGCGTCGGGGGCTCGAATAAGCTGCACGTTTTTTTCTTTCCACGGGAAATTTCTTCAATCTCATTCGCCAGCCCGTCCGATATTTTTTTAAGCAGAGAATGATCGTCATTTACCGTCCCTGCGGCAGCCTCTATATTTTTTAACAGCTTGGGGTTTCCCTTTTCGCTTTCGGGGAGATTTTCCTTAACATTTGCAATATACGCCGACAGGCATTTTGCGGCATTTGCAGCGTTTTCCATACGCTCCGCCGCCAGCCTTAAATAATCCGCCGCAACTCCCTTTCCCGGAGAAAAATCCACCGAATTTTCCTTGTAATATTTCACCGTCTCGTCCATTTTATCACGGGGAAAGGGCAAAGTCAGATAATGCTCCCGCAGGTCAAGGATAATACCCGTGAGCTTCTCAATATCCCTTTCGCCGCCGCAGAAAAAATCGGTAAGGAGCTTCATTTTTTCGGGGGAGCTTTTTATGTAATTTTCATAGGCGCTTTCGATCGCCTTTAGAATAATATTTTTCTCGTTGTCATTGTCGATTATGGCAAAGGCAGGGTCGACCCCCGTTATCCCCGAATTTTCCCTGATAAGCCTGAAGCAGTAGGAGTGAATGGTGGATATATTCGCCGATTGCAAAAGATCCAGCTGTGATGATATGTGACCCCCCC
>CAMWLD010000027.1 GCA_947175005.1 uncultured Ruminococcus sp.
GTTTATCAGTATATCACATTAAACCGCAATTGTCAAGGAAACATTCGGGAAAAATCTCAATGCTTTCCCGAGAGTCTGCTCAGAATATTTCCGAAGATATTTTTGGCAAGTCCGAGAAAATATGCAAAATTTTCCGATTTAAAAAAGAGTGCAATAAAAATCAGATTCGGGATAACAGCGCAGACTATTGCCTTTAAAACAAATGCTGCAAGCGCATTCGGAAGCGTTATCATGCTTGAAGCAGCCGAGCAAGCGGCGCAGGCAAGAAGAGATACCGCAGTATATACGGTGAATTTCCCGAAATATTCCCTCACGCTTTTTTTGAAAATATGCTTGTAAAGCACATACGGCTCAATCCACAGGCAGGCGGCAACGGTGCTTATTATGGTTCCGAGAAAAACACCCGCCACCCCCAGCCGCTTTGCAAGGAAAACCGAGGCTATAATGTTTATCACCGATTCGATAATGGGCTTCCACCTGTCGTAGTAAAACGCTCCCGTAGCCTCCCTGAACATAAGCGTTGATTTCCGCATTCCCGTAAGGTAAAAGTTTATGACGATTATCAGCACGGTAAAATCGTCAAAGCAGAGACTTTCCCTCAGCCAAAGGGAAATAAAGGGGTTGAAGAGCACCCACAGGCAGCAGGCGCAAAAGCCGTATATCCAGAAATTAAGGAAAAATATTTTATTGAAGGTGCTTTGCAGCTTGCCGCTGCCCTGTTCTTTTTTGTCGGCATGGAGATTTCCCACTCCTGCAATGACGGAATTGAAAATTTGCGAGATCACCTTATTGAGGGCGTCGGTAATAAGGAAATAATTGGAGTAAAGCCCTACAGCCGTAAGTCCCACAAACCTTGATAAAATAAGGTTATCCGTGGACAGCACCACCATTCCGCCTATTTTGTGCATAAACATGGCGCTGACATTTTTCTTTATTTCCGTAAGCGTTTCACCGGGTATCTTTTCGATATTTTTTTCTTTTAAATAAGGGTACATTTTATCGGCTTTTCCCGAAACGGCAGCATTTTCCGCCAGGGTAAAAATTACCTGTGCAACTAAATAAATAATGTAACTGCGGGTAGTTACCAGCAGTATCATCTGAATGACATTCAGGAAAAAATAAAAGCCGTAGCGGTAGATCGTGGCGATATACCTTTTCTCGTCGCAGATGATAAGCGCCCGTTTGTAGGAGAAAAAGTAGGACATGGCGGTGTTGAGGGTAAAGAGCCAGTAAATGACCGTGAGCCTCGGAATATCGGGCACATTATCCATAAACACCCGATAAAAGGGCGTGAACGCAAGTCCTATCCCCGCAATAAGGCAGCCGATGATGATATATGCTCTTTTGTACAGGTGCATAAGGCTTTTTATCCGTGGGATGTTTTTCTCCGCCAGGGGCTTGTAGAGGCTGAAATTCATAGCCTGCCCCACCCCCAGCTCCGCCAGGGAAAACACTGTGAGGATATTGGAGAACAGACCGCTAAGTCCCAGGTATTCCTCGCTTAAAATATCGAGGAATACGACCCTTGACGCCATGCTTATGATAATCCCCAAGGCCTGTCCTATGGCGGCGGCTAAGAGGTTTTTAAGTGAGCTTTTGGTTCGTGACATAATTCTCTCCGATAGCTTTTTGTGCGGCCTCTTCGGTATTCTTTGAAGCGGCTGCAGTGATACGCCCCATGTTTACCGCAAAGGAATACAGCAGCATGGGATATGCCATGGTATTGTAGTAGTCGAATATGGAACAGATGAAGAATGCGAAAAAAATGAACGAAACTGTTGCGGAGATCCTGTTTGATCTGTATTTCATAAGGCTTTTGCCGCACATAAAAATCATGACCGCATATAAAATAAGTCCTATTAAGCCTTGACTGTACATAATGTCCAAAATAATATTGTGAACATGATTTATTCCGAATTTTACAAGCAGCACAGCCAGGGATTCCCGCCCGTATCCGATAAAGAAGGACTTCTTGATATATGCCATAGCCTTTGCCCAGATTATTGTGCGTCCTGAAATGGTGGCGCTTTTGTGCAGAACGTTCGTCAGAAAGGATGTGAATAAATTCTGGATATTCAAAAATACGATCAGCACATCAAAGGTCAGAAAGAAAAAAATATAATTCTTAAAATTCATAAATAAGGGGTTACTCTTGCGGAACAGCAGCAGGTATATACATATAAAGGCTGCGCATATCATTGAGGCAGCAGAGCGCACATAGAAAAAGGCAGCAGTAACGACAGCAGTAAAGAGCACTGCGGGTACGGACAATTTGCCGCAGCGCATCAGCGACAGAATAATCACCGCTGTCTGGACCGACAGGAAAATAAAATACGATCTGTTGTCATGCCCCAAAAAATAAAAATTAACATCACCGAGGGCGTCCATATATTCCTTTTGATCCATGCCGCCCCTGGAATGATAATAGAACATTGTTGCGGCTGTTATCAGGCACATGGCTCCGCCGTAATATGCAGCTGCTTTTACGAATTTATACGGCTGTGCATTCAGCCCTATTTCCGCCGCCATTAAAATAGCAATATTTGTACAGGATATTATCAGGGAATTTTTCAGCTCGGCAGTGTGGGATAATGGGTTAACTACTGTCGCTGCAACCGTCGTCAGCTGAAAAAGAGCGAATACTATCATAAAGCCGCTTATTTTTCTTTTTGACAGGTAAACCAATAGGATAAGCAGCATGGAGGAAAGCTTCCATAGATCCAGCAGGCTGCGTATGGCTGCGGGGAGAATGTAGTCCGCAGGCTGTAAAAACGGAATGATGATAAAATAGTAAAATAAGCTGTATTGCGTTATGTCAGCTTTTTTCCTTAAGGTCAAGATATAACGCCTCCAATTTCTTTGCGGATATTTTAATATCCCAGCCCGTTTTTTTAATTTCCTCCGACATATTCCTGCGTTCATAGCCGTTTTTGCAGGCAAGTATCTTTTCTGCCCATTTTTCCGCAGAGTCGGAAAGGGGGATATATTCCGACAGCTCTGTTATTCTTGCCTCGTGGGGAACTCCGTCCGAGCAAAAGGTGCGCAGCCCTGCTGCTTGAGCCTCCACCGCCGCTATGCCCAGTCCCTCGAAATGTGATGGGAACACAAAGCAGTCCATAGCTGTGTACAGCTCGTTTACATTATCGGCGCTGCCGTAAAAAATAACACTGTCCTCCAGCCTTGCCCTGCGTACCTTTTTCTTGATATGTTCCTCGGAGCTTCCCGAGCCTACAAGCAACAGTATACTGTCGGGTTCTTTTTTATGAATTTCCTCAAATATATCGATCAGAAAAACATGATTTTTCGCATAGGAAAATCTGCCCACATGCCCTATGACGAATTTGTTTTCCGTTCCCAGCTCCCGGCGGATACGGCAGCGGATATTTTCATCAAAAACGAAATCCGAAGAGTTTATCCCGTTTTTCACAACGGTATATTTATATTTTTTCGGGAACATCCACTCGGCGGCTGCTTCCGAGCAGCTGAGCCTTACTGTTTTTTTGTTGTTCATTAAAAGGCGGCATATTTTGTGCAGGACAGCTCGAAGGTTTCCCGACATATCCATTTTAATATCATCCGTACCTATACCCGTGCTGTGGGAATGAACAATAATATGCCTGCAATAAGGCATTGCAGCAATGTAATATCTGAATGCTCCGAAAGCGTTTGTGGCATGGATATGAACTATGTCATAATTGTTTTCCTTGATTATGTTGCTTATGGATTTTATTTTTTTTAAAAAACCGAACAGTTTGTTTTTATTTTTTTTTATTTTACTTACCCGAAAAAAAATGCTGCCGTTTTCTGACATGATCTTCATATATTTTTCATCAGATAAAGCCTCGCCCATAAAATCTACGGCAAATTTATCATGATCCAGATTTTTATACCAATCCCAAGCTATTACCTCCATTCCGCCTCGTCCGAACGGCAGCCCGAATCCGGCTTCAAGAACCTTTATTTTTTCCATTATCCGTTCCTCCGTAGCTACTTCAGCTCAAACTCAGATTTATCCGGCATGATTTTATCGAACGCACTGCGTATAAGTTTTTTGTTCTCCTCAAATTCCTCATCTGTCATTTCTTCATCGTTTATGCAAACCATTTTCCCTTTCTGATTTTCAATGAAGCGACATATATTCTCTGTTTTGTAAATATCTCCCAGAATCAAACTGCTCCCAAACCGTTCGCCGCATATTATAAAATTTTTTCCCACATTTGTGCGTCGGGGGTAAAATTCTCCCGAGGCAAGCTGCCATTCACGGATAAGATACTGATTAAGATCGAACATGGTTCGGAATTTGTTTGAGCAGGTTTTATCCAGCTCATCATATTCAAGCTCCCAAAGCTTTTCAAAGGTAGTCTTTTTTAAAGACGAAGGCAAATGGTGCTGCCACATTCCGGGAAATCTCGGGCAGGGCAGAAGAGCAAAGGTTCGCAGAAGCTGTTTGCCGTATTTTAAATTAAACCATTTTGAGGGATTTTCTTTGATGACTGTTTTCATATTGAAATATTTATTTATAAGACCTATGTTAAAAACTGCTGTATATTCCGGAGGTGGCGGACAGCAATGAACATTAAGCACAGCGCTGTCACAGGGCATATTATTTTTAAAAAATATTTCCTCTTTGACAGGCGATATAATAAAGGTATCATCATTAAAAAAAACAAAATTTTCGCTGAGACCCTTTATCCTGTGGAGATTTAGCTCTATGGGATTTGCGCTGAAGGTAGGAAGGTATTTTTCGGGGATATAATCCGTATGCTTTACGATACTCAGCTTCGGATGTTCCGTATTGAGCCACTTCGGCAAATGTCCCCAGGTAACAAAGTGTATCTTGTTCACCCACGGAGCAAATTTTTCCACGCCTCTGAACCAGTACATAAGGTTGTCCCAATCCCGGAAACGGTGGATCCGGCTGTCGGTGCGGCGGTCGGCTTGGTTTGAAAACTTAGCCTTTTCCGCCTGCCAGGCGGGGTCGCTGCCGTCTACCCATATTATAACGAAATCTATTTTATCGTTCATTATTTTTTCTCCTTTTTGCCCCGTGTCAACAGACATGCAGGTCAACAGACTCGCAGGTCTGCCGGTTCCCCGGCAGCCGTAAAGACGGCTACTTATATTTTACTCCAATTTGCAGCATTTGTCAAGGTAATTAATAATTAATAATTAATAATTAATAATTGTTAGCTATTTTGTTAATGTGAGTTGCTTTCGGCAGGGAGGCAATAGTATAAATTAAAGTCGGTCTGCATAATTTTGTACAATATGCCGAAAAAAATCCCTTGACAAATCAGGGAAAATATGTTATAACTGTATTATCACAACCAATACACTTAATACAAGTGATACAGGACCGTGAAATAATAGGGTATAATAAAAGTGCCGAAGGAGATGAATGCCATTTAAAGATGAACTATTCAAAAAAGCATTATTAATTATTAATTCTTAATTATTAATTAAAGTGGGAAGGGAGCGAAAAATGTTTGATATAGACCTGCAAAGCAGAACGCCCATTTACGAGCAGCTGTACAAGCGAGTGGTGGCTATGACGGTGCGCAGAGAGCTTCGCTCGGGGGATAAGCTGCCCTCGGTGAGGGAGCTTGCCAAGGAGCTGGGAGTAAATCCCAATACGGTCGCCAAGGCGTTTCAGATGCTCGAAAGGGACGGGCTTATAAATACCGTCCCGGGCAGAGGCAGCTTTATTTCCGGGACAAACGGCGCTGCGGTGCTGAAAATTTCACGGGAAAATTTTGCCAAGGCTGTTACAAATGCCTATTCCTCGGGGCTTAGCGAGGAAGAAATGATAGACGAGGTAAGGGTGACGGTCACCGCCCTTAAAGAAAAGTCCTCGGAAAATACGGACGACGAAACGGGTAAAAATATAAATGATACGGGAGAGAAAGGAGATAGCGAGCAATGATAAAGCTGGAAAATGTTACAAAAAAATTCGGCGATTTTTCGGCGTTGGACAATGTTGACCTGATGATCCCCAAGGGCACGTCCTTCGGGCTGTTAGGCTCAAACGGAGCGGGAAAATCCACAATTTTGCGGCTGCTGTCGGGGATATACAGGCAGACTTCGGGCAACGTACTCATTGACGGGGAAAATGTTTTCGACAACACGGAGATCAAGAAACGGGTATTTTTCATTAACGACGAGACCGTTCAGTTCGGCACTTTTACACTAAAGGGTCTGAAAAATTATTACAAGGGTTTTTATCCCAATTTTTCGGAAGAAATTTTCGAGGAGCTGCGAAATACGGTGAAACTCCCCGAGGATAAGCGGATAGACCGCTTTTCAAAGGGAATGAAGCGGCAGTCGGTGGTTATTACGGGGCTTGCCAGCGGGGCGGATTTCCTGCTGCTGGACGAGGCTTTCGACGGTCTTGACCCCACTATGAGGATAATCGTAAAACGAATGCTGGTGGACGCTATGCTGGACAGAAACCTTACCACAGTAATCTCATCTCACAATTTAAAGGAGATAAACGAGGTATGCGACAGCGTTGCGCTGGTGCATCAGGGCAAGGTGGTATTCAACCGCGATCTTGACAGCGTTAAAGGAAATATCCACAAGGTGCAGGCTGCATTTGCGGGGGACAAGAATTACGAAAAAGCCGATTTCGAGAAATACGGCATTCTCCACTACAGCCGCAGCCAGAGCATTCACTATATTATCATGAAAGGCAGCGAGGAGGAAATAAGGGAAAAGCTTGCGGAAAAAGACCCCATTGTGCTTGACCTTATACCACTAAGCCTTGAGGAAATATTTATCTACGAAATGGAGGGACTGGGTTATGACGCAGGACAGCTCGATTAAAACCAATGAAGCGAAAAATAATGCTAAAAAAA
The DNA here is from genome assembly GCA_947175005.1 of uncultured Ruminococcus sp. Lineage (GTDB taxonomy): Bacteria > Bacillota > Clostridia > Oscillospirales > Ruminococcaceae > Huintestinicola. The sequence continues at coordinate 6,855 of CAMWLD010000027.1, forward strand.
GCGCCGGGAATTTTTTCAGCAAGGCAATGATCCATAACGGCATTATGGGCTTTAAGCACAATTTCAAGCAGGCGGTGGTATTGTTTGTGCTGCACATGGCGGCAGCGCCTCTGACCATTTCCATGCTTATGGCATCCATTCTGACCAAAGGCGAGGAGGACGTGGAGGGATATATGGCAATAGCCGTGCTGACCACGGGGGCAGCGGCTTTGGCAGGCATTTTATGTGCGCTGTCGGCAATGCCTTATCTTTACAAAAAATCCGTGGTGGATATGAGGCTCTCGCTTCCCATGACCACCTTGCAGCGGTTTGTTTCGGACTTTGTTTCGGGGCTTTGCGTTTATGTGCTGCCCTTTATGGCGGCGAGCGTATTTTCGCTGCTGCTGACCCTGGTGGGACATATTGCCTGCGACGGCAAAACATTCTACAGAGGCTATGGCTCAAACCCCGGCTGGGAATGCCATATTTTTGAGGAATATGCTCCCTTGCTTATCAAGGGTATAATCGGCGGGATACTGCTTATGATAATGTTCTACACACTCACACTGCTTATTTCCTGCTGCTGCGGGTCGGTATTCGAGTGCGTATGCTACACTCTGCTGGCAAACGGGCTTATCCCGGGAAGCATTGCCATGGCGGTGTATGCCCTGCTGAACGACGTTTACGGACTTGTGCCCGAAAGCTACCTTGCCATGACCATTCCCTACACGTCTCCCATAGGCGGCTGTATCGGGCTGGTGTTCGCACTTCAGAGCGGCTTTGAAGCAGCCGTGTCAAATGCGGGAGTTCCCACTTCCATAACCTATGGAAAATGGCTTCTTATATTCGGCCTTGTGACCGTTATCTACATCATCTGCACCTACCTTATATACCGCAAGAGAAATGCGGAGGACACGGGAAACCCCATAGTTTACAGCGCACTTTTCCATGTGATAATGACCCTCGGCACTGCCTGCATAGTATATGCGTTTATGGTTGAGAACGAATACATTGCGCCTATGATAATAATTACGGCAATAATCTACTTTGTATTTTCCGTTATCCGCAGGAGAGGCTTCAAGAAATTCTGGCGTTCGGCGGTATCGTATATTTGCACTATGCTGGTATGTCTGGGAAGCTATGCGGTCGTTGTCGGGACGGGGGCGTTCGGTGCGGGAAGCTATGTGCCGAATGCTTCGGCGGTTTCGGCAGTCTATCTTGATTATGCGGGGACTTACGCCTCTTCCCTTGACGTGGAATTTTCGGGCTTTGATATGTCCTTCGATAACGTTCCCTTAAAGATCACCGACAGGGACGCTTTGGAAATTATTACCGATGTTCACAGAATGACTGTGAATAGGAACGGTAAAAGGGACAGGACCTCAAAGAATTTCGAGATAATGTACAGGCTTAAATCGGGCAGGCTTGTTGTAAGAGAATATTCGCTGACGGACGAGGCTATTCTGAAGCTTTCGGAGATCGACATGATGAGAGAAACAAAGGAGTTCAGAGCATACTTGGTAAAAGCTGCTGCCGATAACCTTTATTATCTCCCCGCTTCCCTTGACGTTATAAACGATTCGGAAAACAGCATAACTCTTGCGCCCCAGTGGAGAATATTTGACGACAGCGGCAGCCGCGTCCACGAGGTAAGCTCCATAAGAATAAATCTCCTGCCCTCCGATTTTAAGCAGAGGCTTGGAGAAAGCCTTTACGCCGATATTATAGATGAGACCGAGGCGGATTATTTCAGCGATCCCCACGGCATAATGCAGCTGACCTACGGTACAGACAACGGCAGAACTTACTACAACAGAAGAACAATATACATCAGAAGCTATTACACACGCACCCTTGAATATCTCCGCGGCTGCGGGTTCAAGACGGAGCTCCAATACAGCAAGACCTTCGGGCTTGCAGCGGCAGACAATGCAAATATCACCATGGTAAGCGATATGATCGTGGAAAATATGACAGGCAAGGAAGTAACTTCCTTTACGCCCCTTTCATCAACCGCGGGAAGCTTTTACGCGGACGGCTTTGCAAATTCCTTCGACCTTTACGAGTATACAAGGCTTTGCGAAAAATACGGACTTACCGAGGATCTTTATACGGTCTTGGCAAATTCATACAAGCGGTATAAAACAGACGAAAGCTGCTATACTATTATCGTGAACGGAAACGCTGCGGTTATTGATCCCCGTTATAACGAGGCTGCCGAGAGGCTGTTCATTGTCATGACTGTTCAGCAGTTTATCGACAACATGACAAATAATGAGACATGGCCAAACTATGGTACGGCCGATAACAGGACTTCAAGATACAAGGCCTTCTTAAGCAGCTTCCTCACCTGCTACGGCAGGGAGAAAATAGACTCGGTCGCCGCGCCCGGAGTATCGGTGTACGATCTCATTTTCTCATATGCAAACGGCAACGAGAAAAAGGGCTTGGGAATTTATACGAGCCGCGGTATTCTCGCCGATAAGTATACAAGCGGGTCAAACGGCTATTCCTACGATTATTCCGACACAAAAAGCTACGGCTATGGCTATTGGGAGGATTATCCCATTGATGAGGAGTTCAATTATCCCAACAGTTTCGGATATATGCAAATAAGTATCCCTTAAAGGGGCTTTTGAAAAGAGCATATTACGGGGCGCTCGGAATTTGAAATACAAGGCTGATAATGTATATTTCTCACTTTTTACAAGGTGGGAAATATACTTCCCAAATTTAACCTTTGGGAAGAAATTTAATTAGCCTTTCCTTTAAAAGAATTCCCCTGAAAAAGCGCAAAAAAACCGCAGAAAATGGGTTTGCCGATTTCCGTTCACGCTTTTTGCAAAAAGCATATTTGTAGGCATTGATTGCCACTACAATAGCTATTTTAAAAAACGGAACAATGTGAATTATCCGACAGGCAGTTCACGGAAAGGAGACCCAATGAACAGGAAAAGCATTACAGGCATATTGTGCGCAGCAGGACTTTGCGGGCTAATGCTCACAGCCTGCGGCAAAAAGGACGATACCGCCGCCGGCAATAACAACGGCGGCGATACCTCCCGGACAGGTACGACGAGTTCCTCTGTCAATAACAACAACAGCGCAGGAAATTCCTTAAACGACGCAAACGGTGTAGACGTTCACACCGACGGGGCTAACACAGTCCACGGCGACAACCCCGGGCGTTCAAGAGACATTGACGGCGACGGCTTTGTTGAGGACGTAGTCGACGATGTGATCGACGGCGCAGAGGATATTATAGATGACGCAGCCCGCGGCGTGGGAGACGTTCTTGACGATCTTTCACCCGACGAGCATGACAGAACAACGGCGACAACCGCAAACAGATAAAATATAATTTTGCAAATATACTCAAAGGGATACGAGAGCTTTTTCGTATCCCTTTTTTATGCAATGTATTTTATTGGGAGGCAGTTTTTGTCAGCCCTCCTGTCTGATATTCTCCACAATGGAGGTCTTTACTATCCTGCCCGCAGGGGCGAAGCTTGCCGCAGCCGCCGTAATAAAGGCTGCCGCTGCTGCAATTATGAGATATTTGAGGGGTGCGATAAAGGAAAGACTGAAGTTAAGGTCGTCCATATCAAGGTCGTGGAAATTGGTGAGGAAGGGTATGTGGATTATACCGATAGCCCCCTCGACCATAATCAGGGAAATGATACCCGCCGTAACCGCATACAGTATGCTCTCCCTTAAAATAAGCCCCTTGAGCTGCTTATCCGACATACCGCAGGCGCGAAGCATGGCAAGCTCCGAGGTGCGTCCCAGCACATTCGCCGAAATTATATTAACAATATTTACCGCCGCTATCAGCGCGATTATGCCGATAACGAAATACCCCAGAAGCTGTATTGCCGAAAGCAACGCAAGAGCCTCCTCTTTTTCCGAGCGGTTGTCGGAATATGTGCCGTAAAAATGCCTGTCAAGCCACATGAGGGCATTTTCCTCCTGCCCGGGGACGGCGTTTGCCAGTATCTGACGGGAAAAGGCATAGTAGCTATCGCCGTTATTCGTGGTTATTGTATAGGTCTGATCGTCTCTGCCGCAAGCTTCGAGCAGATCAAGATATGAGTCCTCTCCCGTAATTGCCGTTATTATAAAATTGCTGGAGCGGTATGTTCTGTTGTCGGTGGTGTAAAGCCCCACGGGCTTTGCGGTAATAGGGTCAAGAAAATCAATGGTATCGGATATAAAGGGCTTTGCCGTTATGGAATCGGGGGCGTTGTCGTAGACCTTGTAATCAAAGGTCACGCCGTCCTTATAGGTGTCCGCGCAGATGATTATCGCTCCGCTTTCGTTTATCTCATCATAGGTAACGTCGGTTGTGATATATTTTTCAAAGGTCTCCCTGTTCACAGGGTGCAGGTGCATTATCAGTGCTTGGTATTCGTACAGCTTGCACCCCTCGTTTACGCCGAAGTCTTTGCCGCCGGCATAAAGAGACGTATGGGTATCTGCCTGCGCCCAGTCAAAAAAGCCTGTTTCAGCCATTTGTTCGGCTCTGTAGGCAGCCTCCAGGGGAGATAACGAGGCGTGCTCCACGGTGTAGTCCGAGGGCGCTCTTATAACGTCGAAATCATTTTCCACGGATTCTTTGGCAATGTCAACGCCGTAAGAAAATCCCGTAAACAGCACAATGCTCATTACCATGGAAAGCATGGTGATGATGTACCGTTTCTTGTTCCGTTTAACGCTAAGTGAGGAATAAGCCCCGATAAAGCTGCCGCCCTGTCCTATTTTCGAGGGACGGCGGGGAACTGTTATCTTTTCATTTTTTCCCGTCATTCTTATGGCCTGCACGGGCGTTGCATTAATGGAGCGCAGCCCCGTTGCCACCGCGGAAACGCATACCCATACTACTCCTATCACAGCGGAGGTGATGTAAACATATGGGCGCACCTCATACACTAAATTGCCCGAAAGGTTCAGTTCCTCTGCGTTCAGCGCAGGCAGTCCCGCCACAGCGCCGTAAACAGCCCGGGCGCATACCGAACCCAGCAGCAGCCCTAAAATGACCCCGGGGATAGCCAGATACAAAGCCTCCCACAGCACCAGTGCAAACACCTGCTTTTTTGAAGCCCCCGCAGCCTTGAGCAGACCGAACTGCTTTATCCTCTCCTTTGAGGATATCTCAAAGGAATTGTCAATTACCAGCCGCACGCAGAACATTATAAATATCACAAACAAATACATTACCGCAAAGAACAGCGCACGGGAAAATTTAGCGTCAACGCCCTTGCCCTCGGCGTCCAGAAGCTGCTGGTTAAGGCCGTAGTCATAGTCGTCTATCTCCATTCCCGCGTCCTGAAAGGCATAGTGCATATCCCAGTAAAGGTCGTTGGTCTTATCGGAAAATCTTGCAAGGACATTATCCGTTAGGTAGGAATAGGAGCGCAGCCTTGTGTCGCTGTAGTCCACTATATTGTACCGCTCGGAAAAGCCCACAACGGTAAAGCTTATTTCGGTGATTTCGGCAACGTCGAAATTTTCCTGCAATACATCGGCAATATAGTCGGGGGCAGGCTCGCCCTTGCCTTTGGGTACGCAGGAGATAAGCCCTGCCGTTACCGTATCGCCTATCCCGGGGTATCCCCATAAGGGCGAGGATGCGGCGGAAATTACTATCTCGCCGTCCTTTTCGGGCATTCTGCCTGCGGTCAGCTTTGTCATATCCTCGGGCAGCATGGTAATTTCGCCCCTTATCCGCAGGAAGCTGTCGTTTACAATGCCCCCCGCAAGCATAAGGTATTCCATTCGGGCGGAGTCGTCCTCATTCTGCCCGAAGTCGATATCCACGCTGTCGGTATAGGCGGAAACGCTGTAATATTCCGTTTCCTCGAAAATGTCCATGTTCTGGACGGCAAGCAGAGACTGCTTGTCCAGCCCCGAGAAAAGCACGTGGTAAGTGCCGTTTTCCTCCCTTGCCATATTAAGGGAGGACGCGCTGTACACCGACACCGCCGACAAAAGCACCGTCATAAACGCCACCGATATCGTTATGGCGATTATTGTCATTATGTTGTGCTTCTTTTGGCCGGTGAGGTATTTGAATGAGATTTGTTTGAGGGTCATGGTTGGGTTCACTCCTATTTTTATTATTATGTAGTAATTAATTGATTTAATTGTGATTGTAAAGATTTATTGATATGTTATTTCCGACTTTCTAATTTTTGTTTGATTGGTAAACATCTCATTATGCCGTAAAAAATTCTCAATATCTTTTTCGTCAACCATGGCTTTAGGTCCAATTACAATTTCGCTGATGAAAAAAGGAAAAGAACTTGGTTTTAATGGTCGGTAAGATACTATCTTTCCTTTTGAGACATAATGAT